>CAYTWJ010000056.1:0-12740 GCA_964442055.1 uncultured Rhodospirillaceae bacterium
AGATTCGAACTCCCGACCCCCAGATTCGTAGTCTGGTGCTCTATCCAGCTGAGCTACGGGCGCGTGGCCTGGTGCGGCCGCCGGACGGCCCGCCGCAGAAGCAAGGGGCCGCCGCCTCAAGGCTGCGCACACTACTCAAATCGCCGCCCCCTGACAAGCGCGCCGCACCCGGCCGGCGCGCTTGCGAAAAAGCCTTGAAGCGCCGAGCATTTGCGGGGAAAACCCGCTTGTGGCTCGGCCCCCCATTGGCTAAGATCGCGGCGGATTTCGGGGCGCGGCGCCGTCTTCGGGGACCTTTTTCACCGCAATTCATCGCCGCCGCACCGGGGGGACCAGAAACGACATAACAACGAGTTGTGCGGTATGGCCAAACGTAGCTCGCAAGCCGCAGCCTTGGGCGCGGCCCTGCTGCTCGGCGGTTGCTCGTTCGCTTCCGATTCCCTCTGGCCCTCGCTGACCGGCGAAGCCCCGAGCGGCGGGGCGCCGGCGCAGCAGATTCCCCCGTCGGCGGCCGAAGCCAACGCCGCGCCGACGCTGAGCCCGCCCGCGGTCGGCTCGACCACCTTCGTCTCGCCCGGGGTGACGCCGGGACAGCCGACCGGCACCTTCGTCGGCAAGAAGGTCGACGATCTGCGCGGCGAGCTGCGCGCGCTGCAGGGCCGCGTGACGCAGAATTCGGGCCAGCTGCAGGGCATCCGCAACACCACCACCGCCGACTCGCAGCGCTACCACGGCACCGTCGCCGCCATCACCACCCGGCTGCAGATCGGCACCACGCCCGGCAACCCGATCCTGGTCGGGCAGTGGAACCAGGCGCAGATCGACCTCGAGCGGCTGTCGGCCGACGTGTCGCAGATGAACAGCCTCGCCAACCAGGTCTCGGCCGACGCGGCGATGTCCTCCTACCTGCTCGAATCGGCGCGCGCCGCCTACGGACTTTCCGGCGCGGTCGACGAGGACCACCGCCAGCTCGCCATCCTCGAGGACGAGACCAACCGCACCGTCGTGCAGATCGACCGCCTGCTCAACGAGCTGTCGGCCGACATCGCGCGCCAGACCAGCTACATCGCCGGCGAGCGCAGCAACCTGACCGCGCTGGCCCTTGCCATCAAGAACGGCGAGCTTTACGGCCCGTCGCTGCGCAACCGCGCCTACAGCGCCGCGCCGATCGCCGGCGCCGCCGAGGCGCAGCCCAGCCGCGCCTTCGCCGCCGAGGGCCGCCAGCCGCTGGTGGTGATCCGCTTCGACCGGGCCGACGTGCCCTACCAGCAGGCGCTCTACAACGCCGTCTCCAAGACGCTCGAGCGCCGGCCGCAGGCGAACTTCGAGCTGGTCTCGGTGGCGGCGAGCCAGGGCAACGTCGCCCAGGCCAAGGCGCGACGCAACGCCGAGCGCGTGCTGCGCACGCTCACCGACATGGGTCTGCCGGGCAACCGGGTGTCGGTGTCGGCGACCACCAGCCCGCAGATCGCGACCAACGAGGTCCACCTCTACATCCGCTGACCGCGCCCGGCGCGCTCGCCGGCGCGAACGAACACGGCCCGCCGGGTACCCGGCGGGCCGCTTCGTTTCCGGGATCCGGCCGGCGATTACTGCCAGGAAACCGCGGTCAGATCATTGGCGAAGATCGGCGCGTTGACCCAGAGGCCGGTCAGGCCCTTCTTGAACACCGACACCCGCGGCAGGTTGAAGAGGTAGCCGTTGACGGCGTCCTCGGCCAGCTTGCGCTGCGCCGCCTGCAGGTACCTGGTGCGCTCCTTGGCGTCGAGGGTCGAGCCGGCCTTGTCGATCAGGGCGTTGAACTCGGCGTTCTCGTACTGGAAGTAGTAGCCGGGCTTGGTATAGACGTCGATGTCGTTGGGCTCGACATGGCTGACGATGGAGAGGTCGTAGTTCTTGTTCTTGAACACGACGTCGAGCCACTGCGCCCATTCGACGTTCTCGATCCTGGCCTTGATGCCGACCGCGGCGAGCTGGGCGGCGATGATCTCGCCGCCGCGGCGGGCGTAAGCCGGCGGCGGCAGCTTGAGGGTGAGCTCGAGATCGCCCACTCCCGCCTCCTTGAGCAGCGCGCGCGCCTTGGCCGGGTCGTGCGGGTACATGCCGGTGAGGTCGACATAGGCCGGGTTATGCGGCGCGAAATGGCTGCCGATCGGCTTGCCGAAGCCCGACATGGCGCCGTCGACGATCGCCTTGCGGTCGATGGCGTGCGAGATCGCGCGGCGCACCCGCACGTCGTCGAGCGGCTTGCGCTTGTTGTTGATCGCCAGCACCGTGTCGCCCTCGGTCGTGCCCTCGGTGACGACGAAGCGCGCATCCTTGCGGAACTGGTCGATGCTCTCGAGCGCGACGCCGATCGGGAAGGCATCGACGTCGCCGGCCAGCACCGCCGCCACCGTGGCCGCCGGGTCGGAGATGAACTTGAAGGTGACGCGGCTGAGCTTGATCGCCCCCGGATCGCGGTAGGTCGGCGTCTTGACCAGGGTGACGCTGTCGCCCTTGACCCACTTCTCCACCTTGAACGGCCCGGTGCCGACCGGGTTGGTGGCGTTGGTCGCCGCCGTCTCGGGCGCGGTGATGACCGCCGTGTTGAGGCCGAGATTGAACAGGAAGACCGGATCGGGGTTCTTGAGCCTGATCACCACCGTCTGCGCGTCGGGGGTGGCGATCTCGGCCATGTTCTCGAAGGTCTTCTTGTTCTTGTTGGTGCTCTTCTCGCCGCCGTAGCGGGTGAACGAATCCTTCACGTCGGCGGAGTCGAAGGCGCTGCCGTCGGCGAACTTGACGCCGGCCTTAAGCTTGAAGGTCCAGGTCTTGAGATCCTCGCTCGCCGTCCAGTTTGCGGCCAGCAGCGGGACGACCTCAGCGTTCTCCTTGATCTTGGTCAGGCCCTCGAAAATGTTGTAGTGGGTGATCTCGCCGATCGCCGCCGCCGGCGCGATGGTGGGGTCGAGTCCCGGCGGCTCGAGCGCCATGCCGACCACCAGCGAATCCTTCTTCTGCGCCGACGCCGCACCGGGCAGCACCGTCATGGCCGTCGCGATCGCCGCCGACAGCGCCAGGTAAGCCAGTCTCCGCATCTGCAGTCCTCCCAGGCTCAGGTTGCGCCGCCGGACAAGGCGCCGGCGAACAATGTCCGATAACCGGGCAAAGCACCCAGGCTCTCGGCCTCGTAGACCGCCCGGGCCACGGCCCGGGCGACGCAATCGGCGGCCAGGCTGCCCAACCTGGCCAGCGCCAGCGGCCGCGCCTCGGGCGGCCGGTGATCGCCCGCCGAGAGCACGAAAATTGTATCGCCGTCGAGCGGCGTATGCACGGGCCGAACGGCGCGCGCCAGGCCGTCATGGGCCATCATGGCGATGCGCTGCGCCTCGGCCTTGTCGAGGCGGGCGTTGGTGGCGACCACGCCGATGACGGTGTGGCCGCCCAAGCGAGATTCAAGCGGAATTTCCAGGCTGAGCGGCCCGGCCGGCGGCGGCGGCTGGCGGCCGAGCTCGTCGCCTTGGGCGTAGTCCGCCGCCCACAGCCGGGCGCTCCCCGGCATGGTCGCGGCGCCGACGCAGTTGACGGCGATGACGGCCCCGACCGCCAGGCCGTCGGCGGCCACCGCCGAGGCGCTGCCGAGGCCCCCCTTCAGCCGGCCCGCCGCGGCGCCGTAGCCGGCCCCGGCATTGCCGAGGCGGAAGTCGGTCGCCGCCGCCGCGGCGGCTTTGCGGCCCAGCACGCGGTAGGGCGGCTCGTCGCCCCAGTTCTTGTCGCCGCCGTTGCCGAGGTCGAAGAGGATCGCCGCCGGTACGATCGGCACCCGGAACTCGCCGATCGGAAAGCCCCGCCCCTGCGACGCCAGCCACTGCACGACGCCGCCCGCCGCATCGAGGCCGAAGGCCGAGCCGCCCGCCAGGCAGATCGCGTCGATGCGCTCGACCAGCGAGGTCGGCCGCAGGCATTCGGTCTCGCGCGTGCCGGGCGCGCCGCCGCGGACATCGACCGCGGCGAGGGCAGCACGGCTCGGCAGCACCACCGTGACGCCGGTGCGCACAGCTTCGTCTTCGGCGTTGCCGACCAGAATGCCTTCGACGTCGGTGACGAGGTTGCGCGGACCCGGACGGATCCCGGCGCTGGTGGGCGGCATGGCGAAAAGGCTAGGCCGGCGGGGGGCGGCGGTCAATGCGGCTCGTCCCGGCGGCCACCGCGTCAGTCGCCGAGCGCCACTCCTTCGCGGCGCGGATCGGCGCCGCCGAGCAGGCGATCGCCGGCGCGGGCGATTGCGTGCAGGCCGCTGGTCTGCTCGATGACGCGCACCGCATGGCCGCGGGCCTCGAGCGCGGGCCTGAGCGGCGCGGTGGCGCTGTCCGCCTCGAGCTCGGTCGGGCCATTGCGGCTGCCGAAATGGGCGAGCGCGATCGCCGCCTGCGGGTCGAGCCCCCACTCGAGGTGGGCGACCAGCGTCTTGACGACATAATTGATGATCGCGCTGCCGCCCGGCGAGCCGATGCTGAGCACCGGCTTGCCGCCGGCATCGAAGACCAGCGTCGGCGCCATCGAGCTGCGCGGCCGCTTGCCCGGCTCGACGCGGTTGGCCACCGCGACGCCGTCCTGCTCGGGCAGGAAAGAGAAATCGGTGAGCTGGTTGTTGAGCAGGAAGCCGCGCACCATCAGGCGCGAGCCGAACGCGCTCTCGATCGAGGTGGTCAGCGCGACCATGTTGCCGGCGGCGTCGGCGGCCGAGACATGGCTGGTGCCGCCGCCGGTCAGCGCCGCATCGGGCGAAAGGCGCATCCCCGCGCGGCGCGGCGGCTGGCCGGCAATCGCCGTGCCGAGCGTGCGGTCGAGGCGGATCAGGCCAGCGCGCGCGGCCAGGTAATCGGCATCGAGCAGTCCCTTGACCGGCACCGGCACGAAGTCGGCATCGGCGAGGTAGAGCGCACGGTCGGCATAGGCGAGCCGTTCGGCCTCGGCGACCAGATGCACCGCCTCGGGCGCGAGCGGCGGGTAGCGGCCGAGATCGAAGCGCTGCAGCAGCCCGAGCACCTGCAGCACGGCGACGCCGCCCGAGCTCGGCGGCCCCATGCCGCAGACGCGGAATCGGCGATAGGGGCCGCAGACCGCCGGCCGCTCGACGGCGCGGTAGCCGGCAAGGTCGGTCTCGGTCATGTCGCCGGGATTGAGCGGCGCGCCGCGCACCGTGGCGGCGATGTCGCGCGCGATCTCGCCGCGATAGAAGGCGTCGGCGCCGCCGGCGGCGATCGCTCGCAGCGTCTCGGCGAAGGGCTTGTTGACCAGGGTCTCGCCGACCGCGCGCGGGCTGCCGTCGGCGCGCAGGAAATAGCCGCGCGCCGGCTCGAGGCGCGGCAGGAAGGGATCGCGGCCGATCAGCGCATGGAGCCGCGGCGAGACGGCGAAGCCGCGCTCGGCGAGCGCGATGGCCGGCTCGAACAGCCTGGCCCAGGGCAGCCTGCCGTGCGCCCGGTGCGCGAGCTCGAGCATGCGCAGGAGCCCCGGCACGCCGACCGAGCGGCCGCCGGGCACGGCATCGAGGAAGCGCAGCGGCTTGCCGGCGGCGTCGAGGAAGCGGCCTGGATCGGCCGCCGCCGGCGCCGTCTCGCGCCCGTCGTAGCTGGTCACCGCGCCGGCCGCCGCCGACCAGTGCAGGAGAAACGCGCCGCCACCGATGCCAGAAGATTGCGGCTCGACCAGGTTCAGCACCAACTGCGCGGCGATGGCGGCGTCGAGCGCGCTGCCGCCGGCGCGCAGGATGGCAAGGCCCGCCTCGGCCGCATGCGGATTGGCCGCCGCGATCATGTGGCGCGTGGCGACCGCCGGCGCCGCGACCGGGCGCGCGCCGCCCGCCGCCTCCGGCGCCGGCCGCTCGTCGGCCAGCGCCGCGGCACCGAGCAGCGTCGCACAAAGCATGACGACGAGGCGGCGCATCACGGCTCAGGCCAGGGTCACGGGTGAGCCCAGGCCGAGCCCGAGCGCCTGGTCGGCGCGCCCCTGGTTGACCGCGATCTCGATGAGCCCGTTCGAGTTCTCGAACCAGAATGGCGCGCCCTCCGCGACCTCGGAAAAGGTCTCGGCGAAGGCGATCTCGCGCCCGCCAACCTGGAGCCGCGCAGCGCGCGGCAGCACGCCGGCGCGCAGGCCGCTCATGCAGTTGCCGAAGCGGTCGATATAGACGACCGCCGCCAGATCGTCGGGCCAATCGGGGCGGCGCAGCGTCTCGAGCGCGAGAGCCGGCCCTGGCGGCTTCTGGCCGAGGGCGAGGCGGGCGGCGACGGGGGCGAACAGGTCGCGGCCGTGAAAGGTGGACGACAGGCGCTCGGGCCGCCAGTCGATGCGCCACGCATGCGCCAGCTTGGCGCGCCGCAGCGCGGGCTCGAACAGGCCGTTGTCGGGACCGACCAGCCAGCGGCCGTCGACGGCGACGGCCAGCGGCGCGCGCGCGGAGCCGACGCCCGGATCGACGACGCCGGCAAAGACGCTGCCGGGCGGGAACTCGCCGACGAAGGAAGCGAGCAGATAGGCGGCAAGGCGCGGCTCGTGCGCCGGGGCATCGTGCAAGAGGTCGATCACCGGCACCGAAGGGGCGACCCGCGCGATCGCCGCCTTCATCTGGCCGACATAGGGCCCGTTCCAGCCGAAATCGGTGAAGAGCACGATCACGGCACCGGCCGCTCAGCGCGCGACGGCGAGAATGAACAGGCGACGGAAGGGAAACAGCGTCTTGCCGTCCGGGCGGGGCGGATAGGCGACGCGCATGCGCGCGGCATAGTCGGCGACGAAGTCGGCCCGCTCGCGCTCGCCGAGCGCATCGAGAAGGGGTTTCAGCGCCGTGCCGCTGGTCCAGCGCACCACCGGATCCGCTCCCTCGAGCACGTGCAGGTATTCGGTTTCCCAGATGTCGAGCGCGGCGACGCGGGGCACCAGCAGGTCGTAGTAGAAGCCGGGCTCGGCCACCGGCTGGCGGCGCAAAAGAGGCTCGAGCTTCGTCGCCCACGGCCCGGCGGCGGCGGCCGCCGCCATGCCGGTGTGGGAGGGCGCGCAATGATTGCGCGGCATCTGCACCGCCAGCACGCCACCGGGCTTCAAGGCCGCCAGCAGGCGGGGGAACAGCGCAGCGTGACCGTCGAGCCAATGCAACGCGGCGTTGCTGAAGACGAGATCGACCGGCGCCGCCGGCGACCAGGCCGCGACGTCGGCCTGGCTCCAGGCGATCCCGGGCGCCTCGGTCGCCGCGCGCGCCAGCATCTCGGGCGAGGAATCGACGCCCGTGACCCGCGCCGCCGGCCAGCGCTGCGCGAGCAGGCGGGTCACGTTGCCGGCGCCGCAGCCGAGATCGACAACCTCGGCCGGAGCGGCGAGCGCGACGCGCGCCAGGAGGTCGATGGCCGGCTGCAGCCGCGGTCCGGCGAAGGCAAGATAGCGGGTGGGGTCCCAGGTGACGGTCATTGGCGCGCCCTCCGCAGTGGCGCGCATCATGCCGCGCCGCGGATGGCCCTGCCAAGCCGTCAGTCGTCGGCGATGCTGACCGCGATCGCAGCGGTCTCCGGCGGCGGGTCGGGCATGGCGAGCGGCCGGCCCGGCTTGGCCCGGCTGGACTGCGCCACCCGGTAGGGATCGGGCTCGGCGTAGCAGTCGATGCCGCCGAGCGTCTGGAAGCAGTAGACCGGCGCCCGGTCGTCGGGGAGCGTGCGGCTGCGGCAGTAGTCCTCGCCGTCGACCAGGTTCAGCACCGAGCACTGCTTGTAGAGCCGGTCCGACACGGCTTGGTCGACGCTCGCCACCGTGTTGGTGGCGATCGCCGCGTTGGTGGCGACAGTCGCCAGCAGGCAGCCGGCGACGGCGGGCGCGACGGCGACAAGCGCGATGACAGTAAGCAGGCGGCGCATGGATATTCCCCCGCTTCCATTGCAGCAGAGCGAGGTAAAGGCCCGGTTAAGAGGCGTCGGGCAGGCGGATGCGGAAGGTGGTGCCGAGCGGCCCGCTGCGGACCAGCTCGATGTCCCCGCCATGGGCGCGCACGAGCTCCTTGGCGATGGCGAGGCCGAGCCCCGTGCCGCCGGCGCGGGCGCCGCCGCGGAAGGCCTCGAACAGATGCTCGCGCGCCGCGGCGCTGAGCCCGCCGCCGGTATCGGCAACCTCGATCTGCACCTCGCGACCCTGGCGTATGGCATCGACGAGCACCTCGCCGGCGCCGCCGATCGCCTGCACCGCGTTGCGGCCTAGATTGAGGAGCACGCGATAGAGCTGGTCGCGGTCGGCATCGGTTTCGAGATCGGCCGGGACCCGGTTGCGCCAGGCGACGCGGCCGTCGGCGGGCAGCCCCACGGACGCCGCGACCTCTTCGACCAGCGGCCGCAGCGCGAACCGGCTGCGCTCGGGCGCGGGTTCGTCGGCGCGGCCGAAACGCAGCGTCTGGGCGCAGAGATTGATCGCCCGGTCGATCGAGTCGACCAGGCGCGGCGTGACGCGCCGCACCGCCGGGTCGTCCGAGGCGGCGAGCCGGTCCGAGACGATCTGCGCCGCGGCGAGGATGTTGCGCAGGTCGTGGCTGATCTTGCTCACCGCCGCGCCGAGTTGGGCGAGGCGCGTCTTCTGGGTGAGCGCGGCGCGCAGCTCGCGCTGCATCTCGGCGAGCTCGCGCTCGGCGATGCCGATCTCGTCGCCGCGCAACGACGGCGTCATCAGCCGGCGGGCGTCCTCGGGGGCGGCGCGGAAGGCGACCATCGCACCGGTGAGGCGGCGCATCGGGCGGACCATCAGCCATTGCAGCGAGGCGAAGACCAGGCCGGCGGTGACCAGCGAAATGACCAGCGAGAGCAGCAGGATGCGCCAGGAGAAGTCGCGCAAAGCCGCGCGCAGCGGCGCCTCGTCCAGCACCAGGTCGATGACCGACTCGCGGTCCTGCGGCACGGTGCCGACGACGCGCACCAGGCGCGGCCGCTGCTCGGCCAGCGCGGCCAGGGCGTCGCCGATCAGCTCGACGGCACCGGCGGCGCGCAGGTCGAAGCTCGCCGCCACCTGCTTGGGCATGTCGCCGCCGAGCATCAGGGTGCGCCGATCGGCGCGCTTCAGCACCACCGCCACCGCGCCGACATGGGCGAGCAGCTCGGCCTCGAGCTCGGCGCTGACCATCTCGTCGGGCGCCGCCACCAGCGCCCGGGTGGCGAGATGCGCCGCCTCGATGCGGCTCTCGAGATAGCTGACGCGGAAGCGCGCCGCCGACGGCAGATAGATCAGCACCTCGCCCAGCATGACGAAGGCGATGGTGAGGACCAGGAGGCGCGCCGACAGACTGCGCGCGAGCGGCGGCATCGACGGCGGCGCGATCGCCATGGCGGCGGGCTAGCCGAAGCGGGCGAGGAAGCGGACCAGGCGCCGTGTCCGCTCGCCGAAGAGCTTCGGCACGTAGTAGCTGCCGGCGGCGCGCTTGGACAGTTCCGACAGCGTCGGATAGGGGGCGACCACCGACGCCATGGCACCGATCTTGAGCCGCTGCCTGAGCGCCAGCACCCACGGCAGGATCAGCTCGCCGGCATGGGCGCCGGCGATGCCGGCGCCGAGGATGCGCCCGTTCGCTGCGGTGACGACCTTGACCAGGCCCGCGGTGTCGCGCTCGGCGCGCGCGCGGTCGCTGTCGACGAAGGGCGCGCGCAGGATGTTGATTCGCCCGGCACGCTCGCGCGCCTCGGCCTCGCCGAGGCCGACATAGGCGAGCTCGGGGTCGGTGTAGGTGACCCAGGGAACGGCGGAATGGTCGGCCTTGGCCGGCAGGCGGAACAGCGCGTTGCGCAACACGATGCCGGCGTGATAGCCGGCGACGTGGGTGAATTGCGGCCCGCCGGCGACGTCGCCCAGCGCATAGACCCGGCGGTTGGTGGTGCGCAGGCGCGCATCGACCTTGATACCCCTGGCGTCATAGTCGATACCGGCAGCCTCGAGGCCGAGCCCGGCGGTATTGGGCCGCCGGCCGGCCGCGACCAGCAGATGCGAGCCGACGACCTCGGTGCCGGCGCCGCCGCCGGCGAGCGCGACGGCGATGCCCTCGCCGCGCTTGTCGACCCGCGCGACCTCGACGTTCTCGCGGATCTCGACCCCTTCGGCGCGCAGCCGGCGCAGGATCACGGCGGCCAGCTCGGGGTCGTCGCGGCCGAGCGCGCGGTACATCTCGATCACCGTCGCCCGCGCGCCCAGGCGGCGGTGCGCCTGGGCCATCTCGATGCCGATCGGCCCGCCGCCGACCACGACCAGGTGCTCGGGCAGGACCCGGTTGTCGAAGATGGTCTCGTTGGTGAGGTAGCGCACGGCATCGAGGCCGGGCAGCGGCGGCACGGCCGGGGCAGAGCCGGTGGCGACGACGAAGCGGCGCGCGCGCACGCGCTGCGCCCCGGCCTCGACCTCGGCCGGGCCGACGAAGCGCGCCGACGCCTGGATGACGGTGACGCCGAGGCCCTCGAACCGCTCGACCGAATCGTGCGGCGCGATTGCCGCGATGACACTTCGGACATGGTCGTTGACGGCGGCGAAATCGACCGTCGCCGGCGCCATGCCGAGGCCGAAACCGGCGGCGCGCCGGGGCGCCGTCGCCATCCTGGCGGCGGCGAGCAGGGCTTTCGAGGGGACGCAGCCGAAATTGAGGCAGTCGCCGCCCATGCGCCCGCGCTCGATCAGCACCGTGCGCGCCCCCATCTGACTCGCCCCGGCGGCGACGGAGAGACCGCCCGAGCCCGCGCCGATGACGCAGATGTCGCAGTCGATTGCTTCGGCCATGACCCTCGCCCCGTCGCGCCGCGCTCAGAGCCGCCGCGCGCGCACCTTGCGATAGACGGCCGGCGCCAGCGCCAGCAGCCCGAGCAGCGCCAGCGCGAGGATCATATCGGGTGTGAGCACCGAATCGACGCTGAATTCCTCGCCCCGGTCGAGGATCGCGCCCAAGCCCCGCCCCACATTCACGAAGACGATGGCGCCGGGGATGATGCCGATGAAAGTCGCGGCGACATAGGTTCCCAGCGGCACGCCGACGAAGGCCGGCGCCAGGTTGACCAGCCAGAACGGAAACAGCGGCACCAGGCGCAGGAACAGCATGTAGCTGAAGGCGTTGTCGCGGAAGCCCGCTTCGACCCGGCGCAAGAGCGGCCCGGCGCGCTCGCGCAAGATATCGCCAAGCGCGGTGCGGGCGGCGAGGAAGACCGCCGTCGCGCCGAGGGTCGCGCCGAGCACCACCCAGAGCACGCCCAGCACCAGACCGAAGAGGAAGCCGCCCGCCAGGCTGATCAGCGTCGCGATCGGCAGCGACAGCGCCACGGCGAGCGCGTAGGCCGCGACGAAGAGAAGCGGCGCCAGGACCGGGTGGTCGCCGACCCAGTCGACGATCTCGATGCGGTGGTGACGCAGCATGTCGAAGGTCGCATAGCGCTCGAGCCCGAGCAGGAAGAAAGCGACGAGGCCCAGGGCAATCAGCGCGAGCGGCAACAGCCGCCGCCACTCGTAGCGGCGCGGCGTCACGCCTCCGTCGCTCATCGCCATCCCCGCCGCGTCATGCGCCGCCCTTGGCATCGTTCGGCTTGCGATCGTAAACGCGGCCAAAGCGGCCGGTAAGTCCCGCCGTCACAATCAGGCGCGCGCGCCGTGGCCGCTGGGCTGGAAAGGAGGCAGGATCGGGCATGACCTTGGCCGAGAATACGGGCCCGGGCCGGCGGCGATAAGGGGCCTTCACCCGATCGTGATGGAAAGTCAACGGCCTACCGGCTGACGGGAAATTCCTCGGGTTGCGGCCGGCGCCACCCGCTTGATTGACTTCGCGGCGCCGAACCCGTATACAGCGGGCCGGCTTTTTCGGCCCGCCGTCCCGGCTGGCCGCGTCATGGAGTCGTGCTGTGAAACGCACCTATCAACCCAGCCGCCTCGTGCGCAAGCGCCGGCACGGCTTCCGCGCCCGCATGGCCACCAGCGGTGGCCGCAAGGTGCTGGCCAATCGGCGCAAAGTGGGGCGCAAGCGACTGTCCGCCTGAGCGGATGCGGGCCCGGCTCGGCCGGCTCCGGCGGCGCGCGGAATTCCTGCGTGTTGCCGGGGCGCGGCGCAAGGTGGCAACGCCCGGGCTGGTCCTGCAGGCCGCCCCCGGTCCGGCGGCGGATGAGGTGCGCGTCGGCTTCACGGTCAGCCGTCAGGTCGGCGGCGCGGTGGCCCGCAACCGCGCCAAGCGGCGCCTGCGGGCGCTGGCCGACGAGGTGCTGGCGCTGCATGCCGCCTGCGGCAACGATTATGTCGTCATCGGCCGGGCGGCGACGGTGGCGCGGCCCTTCGGCGAGCTGCGCCGGGACTTCGAAACAGCACTGAGGCGACTCGGCGCCTGGCGCGAGGATCCGCCGGGCGGGGCCGCAGAGAGGTAAAGTCAGTATGTCGCTCGCGGGCTCGCTTATCGCCCTCCCGGTCCAGGTTTACCGCTACGCGGTGTCGCCGCTGCTCGGCGTGAATTGCCGTTTCGCGCCGTCCTGCTCGGAATACGCCATCGAGGCGCTGCACCGGCATGGCGCCCTGCGCGGGGTTTGGCTGGCGGTGCGTCGCATCGCCCGCTGCCACCCCTGGGGCGGCCACGGCTACGATCCGGTGCCGCCCCGCGGCGGGCGCCGGCTCGGCTGACGGAGCGGGCGATGGAGCAACGCAACCTGATCCTGGCGATCCTGGTGTCGATCGCGATTCTGCTCGGCTTCCAGTTCTTCTACGAGGCGCCGCGCATCGA
>CAYTWJ010000057.1:0-12706 GCA_964442055.1 uncultured Rhodospirillaceae bacterium
CGGCGGCGACGGCGGTCGCCTGGCGGTTGGTCTGCTCGGCGGTGGCCGACATCGAGCTGGCGGTGGACTGCAGCTGGGTGGTGGCCGAGGTGACCGTCTGCAGCATCTCGCCGACCTGCTTGTCGAACTGGTTGGTCAGCTCGGTCATGCGGCGGGTGCGCGCCTCCTGCTCCTGGCGGCGGCGCTCGGCCTCGGCCTCGCGCTCGGCGCGCTGCTTCTCCTCGAGCTGGCGCTGGCGCTCCTTCTCGGCCTCGGCCGCGGCCTTGAGCCGCTCCTGCTCGGCGGCCATGCGCTCGGCCTCGATGCCGGTGTCCTTGAACACCTGCACCGCCTTGGCCATCTCGCCGATCTCGTCGCCCCGCTCGCGCGCCGGCACCTCGACCGTCCAGTCCTTCCTGGCCAGCCGGCCCATCGCCGCGGTCATGGTCTGGACCGGACCCGCGATCGAGCCCGAGACGAAGAAGGCGATCACGCCGCCAAGCAGCACGCCGACGGTGAGCAGCACCCATTCGGCGACGGTGAGCGAGCCGATGCTGCCTTGCACCGCCTCGGCGTCGCCGGCGAGCAGCGCCATCTGGACGTCCTTCATGCCGCCCTTGCGGGCACCGTGCGCGTCCTTGGCGCCGACGAAGATGTCGAGCAGCTTGCCGGCGCGCGGCGCCGCCTCGGTCGAGAGCATGTAGACCGGCATGTTCCACTTCGCCGATTCGCGCAGCGCGAACATCTTTGCCGGCAGCGGTGCGAACTCGCGGAAGCTGGCCGCCAGCGCCTCGAAATTGCCCTTCTGCTCGGCGGTGAGCAGGGCGCCGCTCTTGCCCAGCACCTCGAACGACTTCTCGGCGATGCCGAAATGGCTCGCGAACTGCTCGCGGAAGGCGGCGTCGCCGGTGAGCAGATAGGCGCGGATCTGGGCCAGCGACAGCGCGAAATTGCCGCGGAAGTCGGCCATGGTCTTGAGCAGCGCCTTGCGCTCGACGGTGGCCGGCTGGACGGCTTCGTCGTTGATCATCGCGGTGATGCGCTTGGCGATCTCGGCGGCGCGCGGCGCCGCCTCGCCGGTCAGCATCTTGTTGGCCGGGAAGGCATCGGGGGTGAAAGCGATGCCCTCGACACTGTCCTGGGCCTGGCGGAACTCGCCGATCACCTGCTTGGCCTCGGCCCACTTGCGCCGGTTCTCCTCGACGGTGAAGCCGGCGGCGAGCTGGTCGAACTGCGTCACGGCCTGGTCGATCTCGCTCCACACCGCCTTGCGCTCCTCCTTGAGCTTGGCGTCGCCGGTGAGCAGGTAGCCGCGCAACGTGGCGAGCGAGGCGTAGATCTGGCTGACGACTTCGCTGCTGGTCTGCGACACCGGCACGCGCAGGTCGATCATGCGGTTGGTCGTGCGCGCGATGTCGCTCACGGTGACGATCGTGTAGCCGACGGCGGCGATGAGCAGCAGGCCGACGGCGCCGAAGCCGCCGAACAGCTTGTTGCGGATCGAGACGTCGTTGAAGGCGGTGAGCATGGTCGTTCCGTTCGTTCCAGGTTGAGCGGTCGCGATCCGCACCGGCCGCGACCGTCGGCGCCGATGTCCCGACGACAAGCGAGTTGCCGGCGAGCTCGGCGCCTATAACCGGATTAATGGCGAATTTGTTTTAAAGATCAGTAAAACTGCGCCCGACAACGAGGCGAGCTGCTCACGAATTCGGCGGAACTCGCGCGTCGATACGAAGCGGCGACGACTCGATACTTGTTTGGCTGCGGCTCAATCCTGCCGCGTCGCCGCCACCAGCTGCCGCAGCAGCCTGACCAGCGTGCGCCGTTCGCCGGCGGCGATGGGCGCGAGGATGCGCGCTTGCGCGCGCGTCACCGCCGGCGCGACCTCGGCGAGCAGCCGCGCGCCCGCCGCGGTCACGTGCAGCGCGTTGGCGCGCGCATCGCGCCGCGTGCGCCGCCGCCTGAGCAGGCCGCGCCGCGCCAGCCGCCGCACGGTGTCGGCGACGGTCGAGCGGTCGATGCCGGTGCGCGCGACCAGGTCGATCTGGCTGATCCCCGGCCGCTGGGCGACGGTGAGCAGCAGCGCGAACTGCCGCGGCGTCAGGCGGCGCCGCCCGACCTCGGCGAAATAGAGCTCGATCGCCACCTGCTGGGCGCGGCGCAACAGATGGCCCGGCGCCGCCATGAGCGAAAACGCGACGCTGCCGCCATCAACCGCCCGCCGCCGCTGCCCCGCCATGCCAGGTTCCCGCCGAAATCGTCTGTACACAGATTATATTTCCGCGCCATAATCCGGGCAACCAAGGTGCGGGCAGGGAGGCGAGCATGGAATTCGGCCTGCAGTTCTTTCCCGACGTGGGACCGGCGCAATGCCCGGCGATGGATTACTGGCAGGATGCGCTGCACCTGACTGGCCTGTGCGACGAGCTCGGCTTCACCTCGGTGCGCACGGTCGAGCACTATTTCCATCCCTATGGCGGCTACAGCCCCAATCCGATCGTCTTCCTGGCGGCGGCGGCGATGAAGAGCCGCAAGGCCCGGCTGGTCACCGGCGCCGTGCTGCCGGTGTTCAACCATCCGCTCAAACTGGCCGGCGAGATCGGCATGCTCGACGCCATCTCCGGCGGCCGGCTCGAGGTCGGCTTCGCCCGCGCCTTCCTGCCGCACGAATTCGCCCGCTTCGGCGTCAGCGTCGACGAGAGCCGCGCCCGCTTCGACGAAGGCCTCGAGCAGGTGCGCCGCCTGCTCGAGGAGGAGAACGTCAGCTGCGCCGGCCAGTTCCATTCCTTCCGCAACGTCACCTCGCTGCCGCGGCCGACGCAGCTGCCGCGGCCGCCATTCTGGATCGCCGCCCTGGCGACGCCGGAGAGCTTCGTCAAGGCCGGCGAGCGCGGCCACTGGGTGATGGCGATCCCGCTGGTCGGCGGCAAGATGGCCGAGCTGATCGGGCTCTACCGCGAGGCCTGGGCGCGCGCCGGCCACAAGGGACAGGGCAAGGTGATGCTCGCCTTCCACATGCTCTGCGCATCGAGCGAGAGCGAGGCCGTCGCCAAGGCGCGCGCGCCGCTCAACGCCTATCTCAAGTCGCTGGTCGATGCCGCTTCCGACTGGACCTCGGGCCTGAGCTCGGCCGACTATCCGGGCTACGACAAGATCATCGCCGGGCTGGCGGGCGAGACCTTCGACAGCCAGGTGGCGAAGAGCGCCGCCTGGGTCGGAACGCCGGCTCGCCTGGTCGAGCAGATTCTCGCCTACGACCAGGCGGTCGGCGGCTTCGACAGCGCCTCCCTGCAGATCAACTTCAATACCATCAGCCGCGCCGATGCCGAGGCGTCGATGCGCCTGTTCGCGCGCGAGGTCATCCCGGCGGTGCAGCGGGCGCGGCGCGCCGCCTGAAGCGCCGGCTGCCGTCCGGCTGGACAGCGGCCGGGCCGGGCGCCACATTAGCGGCATGCCGCATCAGCGCCCGTCCGACTACGCCTTCAGCCTCAAGGTGCCGGAGGGCGACAATCGCCAGCGGCTGGTCTGCGGCTCCTGCGGCTGGGTGCATTACGTCAACCCGAAGATCGTCGTCGGCGCGGTCTGCACCTGGGAGGGGCGGGTGCTGCTCTGCCGCCGCTCGATCGAGCCCCGGCGCGGCTACTGGACCATCCCGGCCGGTTACATGGAGGAGCGCGAGAGCGCCGAAGCCGGCGCCTGCCGCGAGGCGCGCGAGGAAGCCAATGCCGAGATCGTCCTCGACGGGCTGCTCGCGGTCTATTCGATTCCGCGCATCAGCCAGGTGCAGCTCATCTACCGGGGGCGTCTCACGCGGCCCGAGTTCTCGGCCGGCGAGGAGTCGCTGGAGACGCGGCTGTTCGGCTGGGACGTGATTCCGTGGGACGATCTCGCCTTTCCCTCCGTGACCTGGGCGCTCAACCACTTCCGCGAAGTGGCCGGAAGCGCGGTCTTCGCGCCGCGCGGCAACCCGACGGGCCAGACCGGCGATTACTGACCGCCGACCACCGGCGGGCGTCAGACCAGGGCGCGACCGGCGGCGGCCTGGGCGCGGCCCAGCCGGGCGATCATCCAGTCGAGATCCTCACCGCCGATGGCGCCCTCGTAGCGCGTGAGCACGCGCTCGATCATGCGCTCGACGAAGCGCGGCCGGTCGGCGGGGCCGCCGTCGTAGTCGGTCTCGCGCGCCACCTCGACCACCGTGCGCACCAGCGGGAAGAGCTCCTCGGGCAGCCCACAGCGCTGGTAGAGCGCGGCGAGGCCGCGTCCGCCGGGATCGTGGATCAGCATGTAGGCGTTGGCGACCGGGATGCCGGCCAGCGCCGCCAGGGCGGTCTCGAAGAAGTCGAGGTCGCCGGTGGCGAGCGCGCGCAGGATCAGGGTCGGGGTCAGGCGGCCGTTGCGCTTGAGCTCGTCGACCAGCGCGCTGACATCGTCGCGCTCGCCGCTCTCGGCGATCAGCCCGACCAGGGCCTGCTCGCGCGCCTGCAGGAGCAGGTCGGCGGCGACATGCGGCGGCAGCTCGTGGCGGGTCATCAGAAGGTGATGCAGGCTCGACGAGACCCGCGTCACCAGCCGCTCGGTGATGGCCAGCGGCAGCTGGCGGCGCGTCGCCATCGCGTCGCCGATCCGGGTGCTGGCGGCGAAACGGTCGAGCGCGCGGTGCAGCGAACTATCGCCAACGCGGGCGCCCTCGTTGTTAAGCAGCGTCGTCACCGCCGTCTCGTCGCCGTTCTCGACCAGGGCCTCGGCGACCGGCTCGGACACGGCTGGCCGTCGCGCGATCGCCGCCTGGTGCGCGGCCGAGCCGCCGCGCACGATATCGACGAGATCGGCATCGGTCAGCACGCTCGAACATTCGAGCATCGGCGTCGCCACCTCGGCCACGTCGCGCGCCAGCCGGCGCGCGATTTCCGGGGCGAGATCCGCGTTGTCCTTGAGGTTCTCGGCCAGCGCCCGGCGCACCCGCAGCTCGACGTCGCGCACCAGCGCGGCGACGATGTCGTGGGCGATGCCGCGCTCGGCGTCCGATAGCTCGGCGGCGCCGTAGGCGCGCGCCACCTTTTCCGCCGTCGCCACGCGCACGCTCGCCGAGGGATCGGCGATCAGCCGGGCGACGTCGGCGGCGGTGAGCGGGAGGTCGGGCTTCACGGGCGCTCCTTGGCGGGCGAGACTTCTCGCCTCGTCACCAGAATCGCCGGGAAGAGTTAACAAGTTCTTGTGATTGGGGCCGCCGCGGGCGGCTACCAGCTCTCCTCGCCGGCCGCGGGCAGGGCGTGGCGGCGCAGCAGCGGCAGCTGCGCCAGGCCGAAGGCGAGGCTCAACGGCACGATGCCGAACAGCTTGAAGGCGATCCAGGTATCGGTGGCGACGTGGCGCCAGACCAGCTCGTTGAGCACGGCCAGCAGCACGAAGAACCAGGCCCAGCGCCGGGTCAGCGCCGTCCAGCCCGCATCGGTGAGCGGAAACACCCCGTCGAGCAAGGGCTTGAGCAGCGGCCGCCCGAAGGCGAGCCCGCCGAACAGGATCAGCGCGAACAGGCCGTTCACCACCGTCGGCTTGACCTTGATGAAGAGCTCGTCCTGCAGCGCCAGCGTCAGGCCGCCGAAGACCAGCACGAAGGCGGCCGTGACCAGCGGCAGGGTCGGCACCTTGCGGACCAGCAGGTAGGACGCCGCCAGCGCCAGCGCCATCGCCGCCATCGAGGCGCCGGCGCCGGCGAAAATGCCCCAGCGCGCGTTGGCGAGGAAAAACACCGCCAGCGGCCCGATCTCGAGCCCGAGCTTGACCAGCGGGTGGGGGTGGGCGGGCGGCGGCGCGCTCATCGCGTCAGCCGTTGGCGCCGGTGAGCGCCCGGGCGAAGGCGTCGGCGGCGAAGGGCTGCAGGTCGTCGGCAGCCTCGCCGACGCCGATGAAGTGCACCGGCAGGCCGAACTTCTCGGCGATGGCGACCAGGACGCCGCCGCGCGCCGTGCCGTCGAGCTTGGTGACGACCAGGCCGGTGACGCCGGCGATCTCGCGGAACACCTCGACCTGGGAGAGCGCGTTCTGGCCGACCGTGGCGTCGAGCACCAGCAGCACGGAATGCGGCGCCGCCGGGTCGAGCTTCTTCAGCACCCGCACCACCTTGGCCAGCTCGGCCATCAGGTCGGCCTTGTTCTGCAGCCGCCCGGCGGTGTCGATCAGCAGCACGTCGATGGCTTGCGCCTGCGCCTCCTTGAGCGCGTCGAAGGCAAGCCCGGCGGCGTCGGCGCCGACGCCGCGCGCGATCACCGGCGCGCCGACGCGCCCGCCCCAGATTTGCAGCTGCTCGATCGCCGCGGCGCGGAAGGTGTCGCCGGCGGCGAGCATCACCCGCTTGCCCTCGGTGCCGAGCCGCTTCGCCAGCTTGCCGATCGTCGTTGTCTTGCCGCTGCCGTTGACTCCGACCACCAGCACGACATGCGGCCGGGAGGGGCCGGGGGCGAGCGGGCGCTCGACCGGCGCGAGCATGGCGGCGATCGCCTGCGCCAGGGCCGCGCGCACCTCGTCGGGCGCCACCTCCTTGTCGAAGCGCGTGCGCCCGATCTCCGCCACCAGCTTGGCGGCGGTGGCGACGCCGAGATCGGCCCGGATCAGCAGTTCCTCGAGCTCCTCGAGCGCGGCAGCGTCGAGCCGGCGCCGGGTGACGATCGCGGCGATGCCGTCGCCGAGCGAGGCGGCCGAGCGATTGAGCCCCGCCTTGAGGCGGGCGAACCAGCCCGGCCGGTCCGCGGTGGTCGTCTCGCTCACGCCGCGACCTCTCCCACCAGGCGGCCGACCAGGCGGCCACCGCCGGCGCCGGCGATCTCAGCCTCGACCAGGCTGCCGGGCGGCGCCGGCCGGTCGAGCTCGATGGCGGCGAAATAAGGATCGCGCGCGGTCCGCTCGGCCTCGACCAGCGCGCGGGTGCGGGTGCCGACTCGGCTTGCCAGCCAGCGCCCGAGTGCCGCCTCGCCCGCCGCGCGCAGCCGCGCCGCCCGCTCCTTGCGCAATACGCCGGGGACTTGCGGCATGCGTGCCGCCGGCGTGCCGGGGCGGGCCGAGAAGGGGAAGACGTGCAGCCAGACCAGGCCGCAATCCTCGACCAGGTCGAGAGTGCGCCCGAACATCGCCGCGTCCTCGGTCGGGAAGCCGGCGATCAGGTCGGCGCCCAGCGCCACGTCCGGGCGCCGCCGGCGCACGGCGGCGCAGAACTCGATCGCCTGGGCGCGGCTGTGGCGGCGCTTCATGCGCTTGAGGATCAGGTCGTCGCCGGCCTGCAGGCTCAGGTGCAGGTGCGGCATCAGCCGCTCCTCCTCGCCGATCAGGCGCAACAGCTCGGCGTCGACCTCGGCGACGTCGAGCGAAGAGAGCCGCAGGCGCTCGAGCCCCGGCACGGCGGCGAGCAGGCGGCGCACCGCCTGGCCGAGCGTCGGCCGGCCCGGCAGGTCGGCGCCGTAGGCGGTCAGGTCGACGCCGGTCAGCACGATCTCGCGGTATCCCGCCTCGACCAGCCGGCGCGCGCGCTCGACCACCAGGCCGAGCGGCACCGAGCGGCTGTTGCCGCGGCCGAAGGGGATGATGCAGAAGGAGCAGCGATGGTCGCAGCCCTGCTGCAGTTCGAGGAAGGCGCGGGCGCGCCCCTCGAAGCCTTCGATGAGATGGCTCGCGGTCTCGCGCACGGCCATGATGTCGGCGACCTCGACGCGGCCGGCCGCCGCGTCGGACCAGGTCTCGGGCGTCAGCTTCTCGAGGTTGCCGACGACGCGGTCGACCTCGGGCATGGCGGCGAAGGCCTGCGGGTTGACCTGCGCGGCGCAGCCGGTGACGACGATGCGGGCCTGGGGCCGCTCGCGGCGCAGCCGGCGGATCGCCTGGCGGGCCTGGCGCTCGGCCTCGGCGGTGACGGCGCAGGTGTTGACGATGACGGCGTCGGCAAGCCCCGCCGCCTCGGCGTGAACTCGCATCACCTCGGATTCGTAGGCGTTGAGGCGGCAGCCGAAGGTGACGATGTCGGCGCTCACCGCCCGCCTCCGTTGAGGAGCCCGGGCGCCAGCGTGCCCGAGAAGCTTTCGCTCGCCGGCCCGGTCATGACGACGCGGTTATCGGCCGCCCATTCGACGGTGAGCGGGCCGCCGTCCATCGCCAGCGTCGCCCGGCGCTCGCACAGGCCGCGGCGCACCGCGGCGACCAGGGTGGCGCAGGCGCCAGTGCCGCAGGCCAGCGTGATGCCGGCGCCGCGCTCCCAGACGCGCAGGCGGATGCGGTCGCGCGCGATCATGCTGGCGACGTTGACGTTGACGCGCTCGGGGAAAAGCGGGTCGTGCTCGATCTCGGGGCCCAAGGCGGCAAGGTCGATCGCCTCGGCATCGGCGACGAAGAAGACCGCGTGCGGGTTGCCCATGCTGACCGCCACGGGGTCGGCGAGCGGGCCCCGGGTGAAGTCGAGATGCAGCGTGTCCATGGCGCGGGCGAGCGGGATCTCGCGCCAACCGAGCCGCGGCGCGCCCATGTCGACGCTGACCAGGCCGCCCGCCGTGGCGCGCGCGCGCAAGAGCCCGGCGTCGGTCTCGATAAGGGCGCTGTCGGCCCCGGTCTCGTCCATGACCAGCCGGGCGACGCAGCGGGTGGCGTTGCCGCAGGCCGCGACCTCGCCGCCGTCGGCGTTGTGGATGCGCATGAAGAGGTCGGCGCGGGCTGAGGGCTCGAGCGTGATCAGCTGGTCGCAACCGACGCCGCGCTTGCGGTCGGCGATGGCGCGCACCTGGGCGGCGTCGAGCGCCAGCGTTTGCGCGCGCGCGTCGAGCACGACGAAATCGTTGCCGAGGCCGTGCATCTTGCGGAAGGGCCGGCCGGCGGCGGAAGGGGCGGTGCGGCTCATCGTGCGCCTTATATGGCCGCGGCAAACGCCGAGTCCAATGGAATTGGCCGCCTTGACTTGGGGCCCGGCTCGTGGCTTTAATCCCGGCCGCTCAAAGGTTTATGAGCTGAACCGGCCCGAGGGCCGCCGCCAGTCCGCGAGAATCGCGCGCTGGCGCCGTCGGCGTTTCGGCAAGCACCTGATCGGATTGGATTTTCGGCGACCGTCATGTTCGACAGCCTGACCGGCAAACTGGGCGAGATCTTCGATCGGCTGAAGGGGCGCGCGGCCCTCTCGGAGGCCGACGTCGAGGCCGCCCTGCGCGAGGTGCGCGTGGCGCTGCTCGAGGCCGACGTCGCGCTGCCGGTGGTCAAGGACTTCATCAAGGGCGTGCGCGAGAAGGCGGTCGGCGCCCAGGTGCTGCGCTCGGTCACCCCGGCGCAGATGGTCATCAAGATCGTCCACGACCACCTGGTCGACATGCTCGGCCGCGAGGCGGCGGCGCTCGACCTCGCCGCGCCGGCGCCGGTGCCGATCCTGATGCTCGGCCTGCAGGGCTCGGGCAAGACCACGAGCACCGCCAAGATCGCACGGCGCCTGCAGGCGCAGGACAAGAAGAAGGTGCTGATGGCCTCGCTCGACGTGGCGCGGCCGGCGGCGCAGGAGCAGCTCCGCATCCTCGGCGAGCAGGCCGGGGTGGCGACGCTGCCGATCGTGCCCGGCCAGCTGCCGGTCGACATCGCGCGGCGCGCGCTGCAGGCGGCGAAGCTCGGCGGCTACGACGTGCTGCTGCTCGACACCGCCGGCCGGCTGCACATCGACGAGGCGCTGATGGCCGAGGTCGCGGCGGTGCGCGACGCGACCCAGCCGCACGAGCGGCTCCTGGTCGCCGACGCCCTGACCGGCCAGGACGCGGTCAATGTCGCCCGCGCGTTCAACGAGCGCCTCGGCGTCACCGGCATCGTGCTGACCCGCGTCGATGGCGACGGCCGCGGCGGCGCGGCGCTCTCGATGCGCGCCGTCACCGGCTGTCCGATCAAGCTGATCGGCGTCGGCGAGAAGCTCGACGCGCTCGAGCCCTTCCACCCCGAGCGCATCGCCTCGCGCATCCTCGGCATGGGCGACGTCGTGTCGCTGGTCGAGAAGGCGGCGGCGACGATCGAGAAGGAGGAGGCCGAGAAGCTCGCCGCCAAGCTGGAAAAGGGCGATTTCGACCTCGACGACCTGGCGAGCCAGCTGCGCCAGCTCGGCAAGATGGGCGGCATGTCGGGGGTGATGTCGATGCTACCCGGCGTCGCCAAGGTGAAGAAGCAGCTCGCCGAGGCCAACATCGACGAGCGCATGCTCGCGCGCCAGCAGGCGATCATCGGCTCGATGACGCCGGCCGAGCGCAAGCACCCCAAGATCATCCAGGCCTCGCGCAAGCGGCGCATCGCCGCCGGCTCCGGCACCTCGGTGCCCGAGGTCAACCGCCTGCTCAAGCAGCACATGCAGATGGCCGAGATGATGAAGCGCATGAAGAAGCTCGGCCAGAAGGGGCTCTTGCGCGGCGGCCTGCCGCAGCTGACGAAAATCAAGCCGCAGTTCAGGTAAGCATCGATCCAGCAACAAGCACGGAAAGGACTTGAAGGAATGTCGCTGAAAATCCGTCTCTCGCGCGGCGGCGCCAAGAAGCGCCCGTTCTTCCGCATCGTCGTCGCCGATTCGCGCAGCCCGCGCGACGGTCGCTTCATCGAGAAGATCGGCACCTACGACCCGATGCAGAAGAACGACGCCGACCGGGTGAAGTTCGATGCCGAGCGGGTCAAGTACTGGCTCGCCAATGGGGCCACGCCGACCGACCGCTGCGCCCGCTTTTTCTCGGGCCAGGGCCTGGTCCAGTGGCAGCACGGCAGCAACCCCGAGAAGGCCAAGCCCAAGGCCAAGGCGCAGGAGCGGATGAGGGCGGCCGCGGCGGGCGGCGCGGCGCCCGCGGCCTGAAGGCGGCGGTCGGGTGGCCGACGAGCGGCGGCGGGTCTGCATCGGCCAGGTCGTCGGCGCCCACGGCGTGCGCGGCGAGGTGAGGATCAAGGTCTTCGCCGACGACCCGCTGGCGATCGCCGGCTACGGCCCGCTTGCCGACGAAAGCGGCCGGCGGCGGTTCCGCCTCTTGGGGATGCGGCCGGCCAAGGGCGTGATGGTGGCGCGGCTCGAGGGGGTCGCCGACCGCAACGCCGCCGAGGCGCTCAGGGGCGTGCGGCTTTACGTGCCGCGGGCGGCGCTGCCCGAGACCGAGGCCGACGAGTTCTACCATGTCGACCTGATCGGGCTCGCCGCCTATGACGAGGAGGGCGGGTACCACGGCCGGGTGGTGGCGGTGCACAATTTCGGCGCCGGCGACATCCTCGAGATTGCGCCGGCGGCGGGCGGACCGACGGAGTTGCTGCCCTTCACCCGCGAGGTGGTGCCGGAGGTCGATATCGAGGGCGGCCGGCTGACGATATCGCCGCCGGCCGTGGTCGAGGCGGAAGAGGAGGAGAGGGAGTGAGCCGGCCCGGCGCCGGGAACGAGCCGGAAAGCGGCGCGGCCGCCGTCCCGGAGGCCCCCCTGTGGACCGGCCGGGTACTG
Source organism: uncultured Rhodospirillaceae bacterium (assembly GCA_964442055.1). GTDB lineage: Bacteria > Pseudomonadota > Alphaproteobacteria > Ferrovibrionales > Ferrovibrionaceae > CAYTWJ01. The sequence goes on from CAYTWJ010000057.1 coordinate 11,444, forward strand.
ACGCTCTACCCCGAAATGTTCCCGGGGCCGCTCGGGCTCAGCCTGCCGGGGCGGGCGCTGGAACGGGGCGTCTGGGCCTTGCGCACGGTGGACATCCGCGCCTTCGCGCGCGATAAACACCGCACCGTGGACGATACCCCCTTCGGCGGGGGTCCGGGCATGGTGATGAGGCCGGACGTGCTGGCGGCGGCGATCGACGCCACGCTGGCCGAGGCCGGGCCGGTTGCGGAAGGGCAGCCGCTCGTGTATTTCAGCCCGCGCGGCCGGCGCCTCGACCAGGCCCTGGTGCGCGAGGTGCAGGCGGCGGGCGGCGCGACCCTGGTCTGCGGCCGCTTCGAGGGCATCGACGAGCGCGTCGTCGCGGCGCGCCGGATGACCGAGGTCAGCCTCGGCGACTTCGTGCTGGCGGGCGGCGAGCTCGCGGCGATGGCGCTGATCGAGGCGGCGGTGCGGCTGCTGCCGGGGGTGATCGGCGACCGTGCCTCGCTGGCCGAGGAGAGTTTCACGGGCGGGTTGCTGGAATACCCCCAGTACACCCGGCCGCAGGTTTGGGAAGGCTTGGAGGTGCCGGCCGTGCTGCTCGGGGGCAACCACGAGCGCATCACCGCCTGGCGCCGGGCCGAGGCGGAAAGACTGACGCGCACGCGCCGGCCCGACTTGTGGGCGCGCCGCGGCGCGGCGGAAGGATCGGAGAACGCGCCGGCGGCGGTGCCGACGGGCGGCAGGAAAGCGTGAGGACAAGGCCATGAACACCATCCAGCAGATCGAGCGAGAGGAGATCGGCAAGCTGACGCAGGCGCGGGCGGTGCCCGATTTCGCCCCCGGCGACAGCTTGCGTGTCAACGTCAAGGTGGTCGAGGGCAGCCGCGAGCGCGTGCAGGCCTTCGAGGGCGTCTGCATCGCCCGCTCCAACCGCGGCGCCAATTCCTCGTTCACGGTGCGCAAGATCTCCTACGGCGAGGGCGTCGAGCGCGTCTTCCCGCTCTACAGCCCGCGCATCGATTCGATCGAGGTGCTGCGCCGCGGCGCCGTGCGCCGGGCCAAGCTCTATTACCTGCGCGGGCGCACCGGCAAGGCGGCGCGCATCAGCGAGAAGCGCGCCGCCGCCGGCGAAGCGGCCGAGGGCGGCAGCGAAAGCTGAGGCGGCGAGGCGGCGCGATGGCCGGGCCGAGGACCCTCTACGACAAGATCTGGCAGAGCCATCTGGTGCACGAGGCGCCGGACGGCACCTGCGTGATGTATGTCGACCGCCACCTCGTGCAT
>CAYTWJ010000058.1:0-12642 GCA_964442055.1 uncultured Rhodospirillaceae bacterium
CGGGAAATGGCTCGAATCCACCTGGCGCGATGCGACGGGACGGCTTTACGGCTGGTACCATGCCGAAGAGGTCGCGCCCTGCCTCTACGACCTCCGCCTGCCCCATGTCGGGGCCATGGCCTCCGACGACGACGGCGCCACCTGGCATCCGCTGGGCGTCATCCTGCGGGCGCCGGCCGATGGCCATGACTGCGATTACCGCAACGGCTTCTTCGCCGGCGGCTACGGCGACCCGTCGGTCATCGCCGACCGCGAGAGCAAATATTTCTACATTCATTTTTCGAGCTATGTCAGCGACGAGAGCGCCCAGGGCATCGTTGCCGCCCGTTACCCGGTCGCCAGACGCGACCAGCCGGCCGGCGCGGTCGAGGTCTGGACCGGCGCCGGCTGGGTGCCGGCGGGAGCGGCAGCGCCACGGCCATTCTGGCCCCAGGAGCGCGGCTGGCGCCATCGCGACCCGACCGGCTTCTGGGGGCCGGCCGTGCACTTCAATCGCGCGCTGGGCCGCTTCGTCATGCTGCTGAACCGCACCGAGCACGGGGCCGGCAACTGGCGGCAGGAGGGGATCTACATCACCTTCAATCCCGATCCGGCCGATCCTTCGCGCTGGACCGGCCCGCAGCGGCTCGTCGAAGGCGGCTACTGGTATCCCCAGGTCATCGGGCTCGGCGCCGACGACGGCGACACCCGCGCCGGCGAGGTGGCGCGCTTCTTCATGAGCGGCTTCTCCGCCTGGGATATCCGCTTTCCGCGCGACGCCGCCGGCTCGCCGCCGGTCCTGCCCGTGCGCATCGTGCGCGATGCGGCCGCCGCCACCGCCGCGCCGGCGCTTCCGGGACCGACACCTTGCCGCCGCCACGCGGTGTGCTGACGGCGCGGCGCCGTTCGCGAACGGGTCGTTGTAAGATGCGTCCCGTTCAAGGTTCGAGGGGATCGGAACGGACCAGAACCCGAGATCGGCGATGGAACTGACCGGCGCGGGCGCGATTTCCCCGAGCGGGCGGCGCCGCGCGATGCGCAGCTGGGGCGCCTTCTTCGTCCGCTTCATTCGTATCGCCGGCCCCTATTGGCGTTCGGAAAGACGCGCCAAGGCCCTCGGCTTGGCCGCGCTGCTGGTTGCGCTGACCATCGTCCAGGTGGCGATACCGATCGCGCTCAATGTCTGGACGCAGAATCTCTTCGACTCCCTGGCGGCGCGGTCGATGCCGCGCTTCCTGCTCCTGCTCGGCATCCTGGTCGGCATCATCGTCAGCAACGTCCTGGTCGTTACCACCCACTTGCGCATAAAGCGCCGGCTGCAGGTCGACTGGCGCGACTGGCTGACCCGGCGCGTCGCCGAGGCGTGGATGAAAGACGGTCGCCACTACCAGGTGACCTTCACCCCCGGCGAGCATGACAATCCCGACGGGCGCATCGCCGAGGACGTCCGCATCACGACCGAGTACGCCACCGACCTCGCCCATTCGTTGTTCTACGCCATCCTGCTCGGCGCAAGCTTCATGGGCATCCTCTGGGCCCTGTCGGGCGTGGTGACGATCGCGGTCGGCGCCTTCGAGCTGCCGCTGCCGGGACATCTGGTCTGGGTCGCGCTGGCCTATTCCGCCATCGGCACCAGCGTCGCGTTGCTTCTCGGCCGGCCATTGGTGCGGGCGACCGACCGGCGTCAGACCTTCGAGGCGAACTTCCGCTTCGGCCTGGTGCATGCCCGCGAGCATTCGCTGGCGATCGCGCTGGCGCGCGGCGAGGCCGACGAGCGCCGCCACTTCCGCGACCTGTTCCGCGACGCCATCCGCGCCTGGGACCGGCAGACGAGGGCGCTGGTCAACATCTTCTTCTACATCTCGAGCTGGTCGGTGCTGTCGCAGGTCTTCCCGGTGCTGATTGCCGCGCCGCGCTACATCGCGGGGACGATCACGCTCGGGGTGCTGATGCAGATCGCCCAGGCGTTCCAGCAGATGATGGCGGCGCTCGCCTGGCCGGTCGACAACCTGTCCAAGCTCGCCGACTGGCGCGCCTCGGTCGAGCGCGTTCTCGGCCTCGACGACGCCGTCGGCGCCGTTGCCGCACCGCCGACCGCTGGCCGGGCGATCGAGCTCGCGCGGTCGGAGCGGGACGAGCTGGCATTCCTGGACCTGTCGCTGACGCGGCCCGACGGCCAGAAGATGGTCGCGCCGTTCAGCGCGCGGATCCCTGCCGGCGACAAGGTGCTGATCGGCGGCGAGCCGGAAGCGTCGGCGGCGCTGTTCAAGCTGACGGCCGGGCTGTGGCCGTGGGGCGGCGGCCGGGTCGAGCTGCCGCGCGACGGCGCGATCTTCTTCCTGCCGCAGCTGCCTTACCTGCCGATGGGGAGCCTGCGCGCCGCGATCGCCTATCCTTCGCCGCCGGCAACCTTCAGCGGCGATGCCCTGTGCGGCGCATTGCAACACGTGGGCCTCGAACACCTGGTTGCGCGGCTCGACGAGACCAACGGCTGGGAGCAGGCCTTGCCGGCGGGCGAGCAGCAGCGCATCGGCTTTGCCCGCCTGCTCCTGCACCGGCCTGCCTGGATCTTCATCCAGGAGGCCACCGACGCCCTCGACCCGAAGGACGAGGAGGCGATGATGCGCCTGCTGCAGGACGAGCTCGGCGAGGCAACCGTGATCACCATCGGGCATCACCCGGCGATCGAGGCGTTCCACCGCCGCAAGCTCGTGCTGGCGCGCGAGGGCCAGGTGGTCGTCGTCCGCGAGCAGCCGCTGGCCTAGAGCATGTTTCCCCTATTTGGAACCGGTTCTGACGGAGGCATTTTGCGCGCGGGCCAGGAAGGCGGCGAAGAGCGTGGTGGGACTGCGGTCGAGCCGGCTGACGCCGCCCGCGCGCAAAAGGTTCCGTCCCTCCGGGTCGCCATGCGGCGGGCGTCCGCGTCGGCCCGCGGCTTGACCGATGTCCCCGCATCGCTCGGCGCCGCGCGCCTCGCGGACCGCACACGCCGCATGCGCGACAGAACCGATTCGAAATAGGGGAAACATGCTCTAGGTCGTCGCGCCGACGCGCGCGGCGCGGACCAAGTCGGCGTACCAGCGCGCCGACGCCTTCGGGGTCCGCTTCTGGCTGGCGAAATCGACGTGAACCAGGCCGAAGCGGTTCGCGTAGCCCGCGCCCCATTCGAAATTGTCGAGAAGCGACCAGACGAAATAGCCGCGCACGTCGGCGCCGGCCTGCAGCGCCGCTTTCATCGCCGCCGTGTAGGCGGCGAGGTAGCGGATGCGGTGCGCGTCCGTCACCGCCCCGGTCTCGTCGGGACGGTCGCTGCCGCCGCAGCCGTTCTCGGTAACATAGATCGGCAAGCGATAGAGCCGGGCGATGTCGACAAGCTCGTCGCGGAAGGCATCGGGGTAGATCGGCCAGCCGATCTCGGAGCGCGGCGCGTCGGCCGGCGGGCCGCCCCAGCCGAACCCCCATGCCGATCCGGGATCGGCCTTGGCGAAGATCGGACCGTAATGGTTGAGGCCGAACCAGTCGATCGGCCGGCAGATCCGCGCCATGTCGCCGGCCTGCAGGTAGGGCTCGACATGGCCGGCCAGCAGCGGCGGATAGCCGCCCAGGATCTGCGGATCGGGAAAGGCACGGTTCCAGTGCGCGTCCAGTAGCGCCGCCGCCGCGCGATCCCCAGCCGTGTCGCGTTCGGGCCAGACGCGCTGGCGGTTGTGGATCGCGCCGATCGAGGCGCCGGGAACCAGGTCCCGCAGCACGTCCACCGCGGCGCCATGGGCGAGATTGACGTGGTGGATCGACCGCAGATGCGCGTCGCGGTCGCGCATTCCCGGCGCCGCCCAGTCCATGGCGTAGCCGAAGAGGGTGAAGACCGCGAACTCGTTGAAGGTGGCGAAGCGCTTGACCCGGTCGCCGTAGCGCCGGGCGACGAGCGTCGCGTAGTCGGCGAACCAGCCGGCGCTGTCGCGGCAGGTCCAGCCGCCGAGGTCGTCGAGGGCCTGCGGCAGGTCCCAGTGATAGAGGCAGAGCCAGGGCTCGATGCCCGCGGCCAGCACCGCGTCGATCAGCCGGTCGTAGAAGGCGAGGCCCGGCTCGTTGGCGGCGCCGTGCCCGCGCGGCAGCACGCGCGGCCACGAGACCGAGAAGCGGTAGGCGCCGACGCCGAGGTCGCGCATCAGCGCCACGTCCTCGGCATAACGATGATAGTGGTCGCAGGCGACGTCGCCGGTGTCGCCGTTGGCGATGCGGCCCGGCTGGCGGCAGCGCGTGTCCCAGATGCTGGGGCCGCGGCCGTCCTCATTCGCCGCGCCCTCGATCTGGTAGCTCGAGGTCGATACCCCCCAGATGAAACCGCGTGGCCAGCCGGCCGCAAGCGCCTCGTCCGCCATCGCCCCGTCACCCCGTCCGGCAGCCGCGGCGGCCACTTTCGCGGGCGCGGGGCTCGCACGTCAACACCCTGCCCGCGCTCCAATGGAGCCGAGCTTGGCGACGCCGAGATTGCATGCCTCGCCGCCGTGGGCTAGCAGTGGCGGGCGCCGCGGCCCGAAGGTCCCCCGAAAGCCATGCCCAGCTATCCCGTCATCCTCACGCTGCGCTGCCCCGATCGCGTCGGCATCGTCGCCGCGGTCGCCGCCAAGCTGGCCGAGCACGACTGCAACATCACCGAAAGCGCCCAGTACGGCGACCCGCAGACCGTGACCCATTTCATGCGGGTGGCCTTCGACGCCCCCGCCGGGCTGGCGCTGGCGACGATCCGCGACGCCTTTCAGCCGGTGGCCGGGCGCTTCGGCATGGTGTGGTCGGTCAAGGACGCGCGCCTGCGGCCGAAGGTGATGATTCTCTGCTCGAAGATGGACCATTGCCTGGTTGACCTGCTCTACCGCTGGCGGATCGGCGCGCTCAGGATGGACGTCACCTCGATCGTCTCCAACCATGCCGATGCCGAGGCGCACGCCCGGCAGGCGGGCCTGCGATTCCATTACCTCCCCGTCACCGGGGAGACGAGGCTCGAGCAGGAGACCGAGCTCGCCCGGCTGATCCGGGCCGAGGGCGCCGACCTGGTCGTCCTCGCCCGCTACATGCAGGTGCTGTCGGATGGCCTGGTGGCCACGCTCGCCGGCCGCTGCATCAACATCCACCATTCCTTCCTGCCCAGCTTCAAGGGCGCCGCGCCCTATGCGCAGGCCCACGCGCGCGGCGTCAAGCTGATCGGCGCCACCGCCCATTATGTGACCGCCGATCTCGACGAAGGCCCGATCATCGAGCAGGAGACCGAGCGGGTGGATCACTCGATGTCGGTCGACGAGTTCGCGGCGATCGGGCGCGAGATCGAGGCGCGTGTGCTGGCCCGCGCGGTCAAATACCATCTCGAGGACCGCGTGCTGCTCAACGGCGACCGCACCGTGGTCTTCCGCTGAGCGCCGGCGCCGCTGCCGGCCGGCTCATTCAGCCCTGACCGGCGCGGGTGCCGATGGCGGCGACGCCGGCGCCGATGAGCAGCGTTCCGCCGGCGCGGTTGAAGAGGCGCAGCGCCCGCGCGTTGCCGGCAAGGCGGCGGGCGCGCGCGGCAACCAGCGCGTAGCCCAGCGCGTTGGCGAAGGCCAGCGCCAGGAAGGTCGCCTCGAAGACCGCCATCTGGGTCAAGAAATCGGCCGCCGGATCGAGGAATTGCGGCAGGAACGCCACGAAGAAGGTGATGCTCTTGGGATTGAGCGCCGTCACCAGCCAGGCATGCGCGAGCATCTTGGCGGCGGAAGCCGCGTCGGTACGCGGCCGGGCGTCGAGCGCGCCGCCGGCCCGCCAGAGCCGGACCCCGAGCCAGATCAGGTAGGCGGCGCCGAGCCACTTGACGCCAGTGAACACTGCCGCCGAGGTCGCCAAGAGCGCGCCGACGCCGATCATCGACAGCGTCATCGCCGTGAAGTCGCCGAGCGCCACCCCGACCGCCATCGGCAAAGCCGTGCGCCAGCCCTGTCCCAGCGCATAGGAAACGACGAGCAGCACCGTCGGCCCCGGTATCAGCAACAGGGCGGCCGAAGCCGCCGCAAAAGCGAGCCAGGTCTCGATGGTCATGAACGCTTCGCACCCACCCGATGCGGCCGTGCCGGGCCGCGACGGATACGCCCGAACGCCAGCGGCGTCAATGCCTCGCCCTATTGACGGCCGCCACCGATCTCGGTCCAGCGGGCGCCGCCGTCGCGGCTCTGCATGACCGACTGCCGGCGGGATTGCGGGTTGAAGGTGACCGCGAACAGGGGCGGCGGATCGCCGGCGCCAGCGGCCAGATGCAGGATGTAATCGCCGTTCGGCGGCTCACCAAGCCGGCGCCAGGCCGCTCCCTCGGCATCGGCTCGTAGCAGCCCGTCCCCGGCAATGAAGGCATAGAGCGCGCCGTCGGCGGCGACGTGCACGGCGGTGACCGGCCGGCGTTGGCTGTGCGCCTCCTGCCAGGAGCGGCCGCCGTCGCGGCTGACGAGAAGGCCCCGCTGCGTCGCCGCGAAGATCGTGCCGGCATCGCGTGCCGAAGCGGCGAGGGCGATCAATCCGGCCGGGGCCGGCGCGACGCGCTGCCAGCTCAGGCCGCCGTCGCGGCTCACCTGGAGGTCGCCATAGGCACCGTAAATGACGCGGGCATCGGCACGGCTGACCGTCAACTGATGGAAATCGACCGGGCCGCCGACCCCCGCAGCAAGCTGCCGCCACGACCGGCCGCCGTCGGCGGAAGCGATGAAGCCGAGATTGCCGCCGCCGGCCGGATGGCCGCTGCCGTAGAGCTTGCCGGGCTCGGTCGGGTGCGGCGTGAATCCCATGAAGTCGTCCTGCCGGACCGAGATCGGCTCGACGCGCCCGTCGGGCGACAGCATGTAGAGCCCGTGATGGCTGGCAAGATAGAGGCGTGAGCCGGCCTCGTCGGCAAGGGCGACGCCGTGGAAATGCGTGCGCTCGGCCAGCGCCGCCAGCGTCGTTCCGGCCGGTGTCTCGGCGCCGACTTGACCGGCGGCCGATGTCGCCAGGGCAAACAACAATGCCGGCAAGGTCAATCGCATGCCGTCCCTCGATCCTGCCGCGCGCTGGCGGCCAGCACCGATCAAGGATGCGCCTTCCCCCGGCGGGAAGGTCAAGGCCGCATTGTCGCCCGGTGCTGCCCGGCCGCGAGCGGCTATTCGGCGGCCGTGCGCCGGCGCCGCGCGTAGTCGAGCAGACAGTCGTCGGGCAGCATCTCGATCGGCGTGAAGTCGCGGTTGGCGATCCAGGTCGGCCGCTTGAAGCGGCGGATCGCGTTGTCGCAGCGGTTCAGCGACAGGTAGAGGATCCAGCGCGACCAGGGCGTCAGATTCGATCCCGAAGCGTGCACCAGGTTGCCGTGGAACATCAGCACCGAACCCGGCGGCCCCTTGGGCGCGACGATGCCGCCTTCGGCGACCAGCCGGGCGATCGTCGCGTTGTCGGTGGTCCACAGCGGGTAGCTGGTGGTGGTGACGTCGTGCGCGGCATCGAGCCGGCCCTGGCGGTGGCTGCCGGGAATGAACATCAGAGGGCCGTTGAACTCGTTGGCCTCGGCGAGGAACAGCGCGATGTTCATCGCGCGCGGCGCCGGCATGTCGTCGTCGTTGAACCAGGTGGCGTAGTCCTGGTGCCATTGCCAGACGGCGCCGTCGAACGCCGCCTTGGCGTTGATCTTGAACTGGTGCATGTAGAGCTTGTCGGAGCCGAGCAGCTGCATCCCCGGCTCGACCAGGCGCGGATGGCGCGCCACCAGCGCGAAAACCGGGTTCCACGTCTGCACGAAGAAGGCGGTGCGCGGCGCCTCCGAGCCCTTTTCGCGGATCACCTCGTCGCGCTTCTGCGCGAAGATGCCCGGCAGCTCGCCGTTGAGGAGCGCCATCTCCTCCTTCGAGAAGACGTCCGGGATGAACAAATAGCCTTGTTCCTGGAACTCGGCGATCTGGGCCGGGCTCAGCTTCATGTTGCGATCCTCCCCTTTGCTGCCGCGACGGCGGCGTTGCGCGCGGGCTGCGGGTCGTCCCCGGCCCCGATCAGTTGCTGCAGGTTGGCCGCCGCCGCCGCCGCGTGCCGGCGGGCAAGGCATTCGGCCTCGCCGGCATCGCCGCGGGCCACGGCATCGAGAATGGCGGCGTGCTCGTCCCAGATCGACTGGCGGGCGCGGTAGCGGCGCAGATAGCCGCCCATGACGCGGCGGATATGCTGCCAGTGGATCGCGGCGGCATCGGCGATCAGCGGATTTCCCGACAGCTCGTAGAGGAACTGGTGAAAGCGCATGTCGGCGGCGATCATTTCGCCGACCGCGCCCGACCGCACCGCCTGCCGTCCGGCCTCGATCAGCGCCGGCCCGGACGATCGCGCGCCGGCGTTGCCGCGCGTCGCCGCGCCCCGGCAGGCGAGCGCGTCGAGCGCGCCGCGCATCTCGTAAAGCTGGCCGACGAAATCAGGATTGAGCGGCGCCACCGCCACGCCGCGGCGGCCGGTGCCATGGACGAAGCCCTGCTTCTTGAGCAGGAGCAGGGCCTGCAGCACGGGCTGGCGCGAGACATCCAGCTGCTCGGCGAGCTGGTCCTGGTTCAGCCGCTCGCCGGGCGCCATCCGGCCCTCGCAGATCGCATCGAGGATCGCGCGATAGACTTGGTCGACCAAAGGCAGCTGCAGCGACAGTCGTTCCAAGCAACCCTCCGCCCGGCGAGCCAGCCGGCGCTCTCAATTCGTATACGGTATGCGAATATTCGCGCTTGGGCAATGCCGGCGGCGGTGCCAACAGCGACCGACCAAGTCGGGGAACCGCGCGGCAGTCCCGCTCAGCGGGCGGTCAGATCCTGGAAAGCGTCGATCCGCACCGTTCCCCAGACCTTCTCGCGCGAGAAGGGATCGGCGCGGTTGAAGGCCTCGGCCGCGGCGCGATCCGTGACGTCGACGAGGAAGAAGCTGCCGATCATGGTCTCGCCGTCGTCCTTCACCAGCGGCCCCGACAGCACCAGCTTCACGCCGGCCGTCTTGAGATAGTGCTTGTGCTCTGCGCGGTGCTCGAGCCGCCGTCCCATCGCGCCGGGCCGGTCGAGACAATGGATCACGTAGAGCATTGGTTGTCCGTCCCCCCCCCGAGGCCGAGCCGCGCCACCGACAGGCCATGATTGGCGCCATAGAAGTTCAGATCGGAAAGGTCGGGCAGCGGCCAATAGCCGGCCACATGCCGGCGGACGTCGCGATCGCCGGGCGACCACGCGAAGCGTTGCGCGCGGCCCTTGTAGACCCAGGTCAAGGGGCCGTCGCCGGCGGGTCCCTCATCCATGATCATGGCGAGGGTCGGCAGCGGGGGCACGCCGGTCGCATAAAGCGCCCACCTCGGCACATCGTCATCGACGATCACGTTGGCGATGCGACGCTGCCGCGCCTGCGCGATGCGCCGCGCATGGCTGACATGGTCGTCGAACACCGCAAGCGGGCGATCGCGCGGATCGAATTCCAGCGCCAGATCCATCCAGTCGCTCGCCACGTAGCGCACCGACGGCTCCCTGTGCCGGAGATTGCTCGGATCGACATCGAAGCTGAGGATTTCCGCCTCCGGGCATGCCTGGCGCAAGAGCCAGGCGCTATGCCCGCGGAAGGTGCCGCTGTCGATCACGACGCGCGGCCGCATCTGCCGGGCGAGGACGAAGAGCCAGAGCGACTTGTTAAAGCCCATGCCGCCCTTGTTGTCGCGGATCGGCCGCGCGCGGTAGAGATCCAGGAACTCGGCGACCGCCGCCGTCGCGTCGAGCGCCACTTCGCTGGCCGGTGTGACGGCGCGCAGAAGCCCCGCGACGCGGCGCGACGCGGCCGCGACGACGTGACCGCGCTCTGCCGCGCTGGTCATGTAGCCGTCGTCGGCGATTCTAACCGGAGAATGCGGTTCGATATCCGTCGCGGACAAGGATTGCTTCACTTTCGCCCCACCCGGCGGCCAAGAAAGGGGCCCCTCCCCAGCCTCGAAACGGCACGACAAAGACTACGCTCGGCGGCGGCATGCGGGAAGTCAAGCCGTCCCGGAAAGCGCATGCGGGCGCCCGGTGGCGCTTCGGCATCGACCGGCCCGTTTATCTGGATCAAGGTGGCGGTCCCCGCGGCCGTGGCATATCCCGAACTCGCGCGGGCATGCCCGCGAACGCATCGGAGCGGGCGACCTGCCGCAGGAGGCGCTAACGCATGAGCGAGAAACAGCCGCCGGTCGTCTGGTTCCGCGACGTCGGCCGCGGCGACGTCGCACGCGTCGGCGGCAAGAATGCGTCGCTCGGCGAGATGTTGCGGCATCTCGTCGCCGCGGGCATCCGGGTCCCGGATGGGTTCGCCACCACCGTGGGCGTCTACTGGCGGTTCGTCGAAGAGAACGGCATCCGGCCGCAGATCGCCGATGCCATCGGCCGGCTGGCCGGCGGCCGGGCGACGCTGGCCGAGACCGGCGGCCGCGTTCGCGCCGCCTTCCTGGCCGGGACGTGGCCTCCCGACATCGCCGATGCGATCACCGCGGCCTATGCCCGGCTCAGCGCGGCCGCGCCGGCCGAGGCGGTGGATGTCGCCGTGCGCTCGAGCGCCACCGCCGAGGACCTGCCCGAGGCGAGCTTCGCTGGCCAGCATGAATCGTTCCTCAACGTGCGCGGGCCCGAGGCCCTGCTCGCCGCCTGCCGCCGGTGCCTCGCCTCGCTGTTCACCGACCGGGCGATCGCCTATCGCGATGCGCACGGCGTCGATCATCTGCGGGTGGCGCTGTCGATCGGCGTTCAGCGCATGGTTCGCGCGGATCGCGCCGGCGCCGGCGTGATGTTCTCGATCGATACCGAAACCGGCTTCGATCGCGTGGCGCTCATCAACGCCGCCTGGGGCCTCGGCGAGAGCGTCGTGCAGGGGATCGTCGAGCCCGACGAGTACGTGGTCTTCAAGCCGCTGCTCGACGAAGCAGCGCTCAAGCCCATCGTCGACAAGAAATGCGGCGGCAAGGCCATCAAGGTCGTCTATGGCGCCACGGCGGAATCCCCGACCCGGCGGGTCGACAGCTCGGCCGGCGAGCGTGCCGCCTTCGTGCTTGACGACGGGGAGATTCTTCAACTCGCCCGCTGGGCATGCCTGATCGAGCGCCATTACGGCATGCCGATGGACATGGAGTGGGCGAAGGACGGCGAAAGCGGTCAGATCTTCGTCGTGCAGGCCCGGCCGGAGACCGCCGAGGTGCGCCGCGACGCCTCGATTCTGAAATCCTACCGTCTCCGCAGCACGGGCCGGCGCCTGCTGACCGGGCTCGGCATCGGCGAGGCCGTCGTCGCCGGGCGGGTCGGGGTTGTGCGCAGCCCCGCCGACGACGCCCGTTTCCCCGATGGGGCGATTCTGGTCGCGGCCACGACCGACCCGGACTGGGTGCCGCTGATGCGCCGCGCCGCGGCGATCGTCACCGACCATGGCGGCCGCACCTCGCACGCCGCGATCGTCAGCCGCGAACTCGGCCTGCCGGCGGTGGTCGGCACCGGCAATGCGACCGCGCTGCTGCAGGACGGCCAGGACGTCACCGTGTCCTGCGCCGAGGGCGACCAGGGCTTCGTCTACGAGGGCCGCGCCGATGTCGAGATCGAGGAGCTGCCGATCGCGTCGCTGCCCCGCACGCGCACCCGCATCATGCTCAACCTCGCCAACCCTGCGGCGGCCTTCCGCTGGTGGCGGCTGCCGAGCGACGGGGTTGGACTGGCGCGGATGGAGTTCATCATCAACAACGCCATCAAGATCCATCCGATGGCGCTGGTCCGCTTCGACCGGCTGCAGAATGCCGACGCCCGCCGCGCGATCGCGGAGCTGACGCAAGGCAATGCGCACAAGCCGGATTTCTTCGTCGACCGGCTCGCCTGGGGCATCGCCAAGCTCGCCGCCTCGCACCATCCGCGGCCGGTGATCGTGCGCACCAGCGACTTCAAGACCAACGAGTACGCCAACCTGATCGGCGGCGCCGAATTCGAGCCGCGCGAGCAGAACCCGATGCTCGGCTTGCGCGGCGCCTCGCGCTACTATTCCGATCTCTATCGCGAGGGCTTCGCGCTCGAATGCCAGGCGCTGCGGCGCGTGCGCGACGAGATGGGCCTCGCCAACGTGATCGTCATGATCCCGTTCTGCCGCTCGGTCAGGGAGGCCGACCGCGTCCTGGCGGCGATGGCCGAGCGCGGCCTCGAGCGCGGCCGGAACGGGCTCGAAGTCTATGTCATGTGCGAAATCCCCTCGAACGTCATTCTCGCTGCCGAGTTCGCCCGGCGCTTCGACGGCTTCTCGATCGGCAGCAACGACCTCACCCAGCTCACGCTCGGCGTCGATCGCGATTCGGAGGCGCTGGCCGAGCTGTTCGACGAGCGCGACGCGGCCGTGAAGTGGATGATCCGCCAGGTGATCGAGGCCGCCCGCGCCGCCGGCGCCAAGGTCGGCCTGTGCGGGCAGGCGCCGAGCGATCACCCCGAATTCGCCGAGTTCCTGGTCGAGTGCGGCATCGATTCGATCTCGGTGAGCCCGGACAGTTTCGCCGCCGTGAAGGCCAAGGTGGCCGCCGCCGAGGCGCGGCGGGGGGGGCCCGGTCGGTCCCGCCGCTAGGAGCCCGACGGCCGCGCGCAAAGCAGCGCCCCCGCGGAATTGAGATAGACGATTCCGCGGGCC
>CAYTWJ010000059.1:0-12553 GCA_964442055.1 uncultured Rhodospirillaceae bacterium
GCTGGAGCCGCCGACCGCGGGCCGCGTCGTGCTGCTCGGCCGCGACCTCGCCGCGCTCGCCCCGGCCGAGCTGCGCCGCCTGCGCCGGCACTTCCAGATGGTGTTCCAGGACCCCTACGGCTCGCTCGACCCGCGCCACCGGGTGGCGCGCATCGTCGCCGAGCCGCTGGATGCGCTGGAGAGGGTGGGCGCGGGCGAGCGCGTCGAGCGCATCCGCGAGGCGCTCGCCTCGGTCGGCCTGCGCGCCTCCGACATGGACAAGTATCCGCACGAATTCTCCGGCGGCCAGCGCCAGCGCATCGCCATTGCCCGCGCCCTGATCACCCGCCCGGCGCTCATCGTCGCCGACGAGGCGGTCTCGGCGCTCGACGTCTCGGTGCGGGCGCAGGTGCTCAACCTGCTGCAGGACCTGCAGGAGCGTTTCGGCGTCACCTACATGATGATCAGCCACGACCTCGCGGTGGTCGAATACGTCTGCGACGAGGTGGCGGTGATGTATCTCGGCCGCATCGTCGAGCAGGGCGGCACCGCCGACATCTTCCGCCGCGCCGCCCACCCCTACACGCGGGCGCTGCTCGCCGCCGTGCCGCGCCCGGCCCCGCCGGCCGCCGGCACGCGCCGCCGGCGCGCGCTGGCCGGCGCGGTGACCAGCCAGACCCGGCTCGGCGCCGGCTGCGCCTTCGCCGACCGCTGCCCGCGCGCCGCCGAGCGCTGCCGGGCCGAGGCGCCCGCCTTGCGCGAGCTGGCCCCCGGGCACCGCGCCGCCTGCCATTTCGCCGCCGAGGTGATGGCCGAATCTTGACCGCCGGGGGCGAGGGGACGCAACATAACCGTCATGCACAGGGCACTGAGCGGAGGGCCGCGGCCGCAATGAGCGAGGTCGTCAGTTTCGAAGACTACAGCCGCCCCGCCCGGCCGGGGCTGGCGAGCCGGCCGGGATCAAGCCGTGACGTGTTCTTCGATCGCCGCGAGTTCGATCTTCTGCTCAATCTCTATGCGCGCATGGTGGCGTCGGGCGAATGGCGCGATTACGCCATCGCCCACGACGCCGAAAGCTGCAGCTTCGCCGTCTTCCGGCGCAGCGCCGACATGCCGCTCTATCGCGTCGTCAAGGTGCCGAAGCTCGCCCGCAAGCAGGGCGCCTTCGCCGTGCTGGGCGCCGGCGGCCGCACGCTGAAGCGCGGCCAGACGCTGGCCGGGGCGCTGAAATTCTTCGCCCGCAAGCGGCTGGCGCTGGTGTAGTCCGAAATGCGAGGGGCCCCCGCCTTGCGGCGGAGGCCCTGCTTCACGTGAAACGCGGATGCCGGCTTACTTCTTGGCCTGGCCGGGCTTCTCGCCCTTCATCGCGCCCGACGCGGTGGGCTTCTTGGCGGCCTTGCCCTGCGTGCCGGCGGCCTTCATGCAATCCTGGAACTCCTTGCTGTCCTTCTTGAACTGGGCGCAGGCAGCCTCCTTGCGGGTGTCGGACTTGCCGCCCTTCATCGCCTTCTCGGACTTGGCCGGGGCGCCCTGCGCGTAGGCGACGGAGACCGGCATCGCGCCCAAGGCCAGAGCGCCAGTAATTGCCGCGGCCAGCGCCGCAGCCTTCATACGGGTCGACATGGGGATGATTCCTCGATTTCCTGGGTCAGGCGTCTCGTCGTCGAGACGTGCCATTAGCGGCTAGCATTTTGTCGCCATTAAGGCAACCGCAGGGCGGTGCGCCAAACAGGTTGCGGCGGAATTAACGCTGCGGCGCCGAGGCCGCGGCGAGCTGGCGGCGCGTAACCGCAACGTTGGGCCGCGCCGCGGCGCGCGCGCGCAACTCGGGCAGCAGCGCCGCCGCCGCGCCGGCCTTGAGCCCGGCGTCGATCCAGCACTGCACGAACAGGTCGCGCTGGGCGTGGCTGCCGCCGATCTCCTGCAGGCGATGGCGGACGCGACCCAACGCCGCGAAGGCGGCGGGGTGACGCCCTCGGGCATGCGCCACCAGCCCCTCGGCCGCCGACAGCGCGACTTCGCTCCAGGCCGGGCGGCTGAAATCGGCGACCGTGCGCGCATGCGCCGCCAGGCTCGCCAGCATCTCGGCGACATCGGCATCGCGCCCGGCGCGGGCGAGCGCGTAGAGGTAGTGCAGGTCGAGGAAGGGCTCGACATGCTCGCGGAGTCGCGGTGCGACATGGGCCGCCACGTCCCGCCAGCGGTCGCCGACATCGACGCCGCGCAGCTCGAGCCGCGCCAGCAGGCTGGCGGCGTTCACCTGGTCCTGGCTGTACTCCTTCCACACTCCCCAGACGCGCCGGTCGTAGAGGTCGAGCGCGGCGGCGAAGTCGTCGCGGTCGATGAGGAAGAGCGCGAGATGCCACCAGTTGTGGCTGAGCATGAACGAGTTGCAGTCGTCCCAGCTGTCGGCGTGGGCGCGCATCCAGGCGATGCCTTCCTCGACCCGGCCCTGGGTCTCCATGACATGGGCGACGGCGTGGTGCGCCCAGGGCTCGCGGCGCCGCATCTCGACGGCGCGCCGGCCCGCCGCCTCGGCCTCGGCGAGCCGGTGGTTCTGCTCGAGCCCGAAGGCGAGCATGCCGTGCATGTAGGCGTTGTCGCGGTTGGCGGCGAAGGCGGCGTCGGCGAGCGCCCGCATGCCGGCGAGGTCGCCGCGGTTGAAGAGGTGGTACTGGCCGAGCTTGACCGCGGCGATGTCGCGCGGGAACTCGGCGGCGAGCTCGCGGTGCAGGGCGATGGCGCGGTCGAGCGCGCCCGCCGCCCAGGCCTCGACCGCCGCCAGCCATAGCCGCTCGCGCCGCGTCGCCGTCGCCGCCGAGCCCGCCGCCGCCTCAAGATAGGGCCGCGCCAGGCCGGGCGCCGCGGCGCTTTCGAGGAAGAGATGCAGCGCGCCGGCGAGCACGTTGGGCAGCACCGCGCGCGGATCGGCCTCGACCCCCTCGAGGATCGCCGCGGCGTCGCGGCCGTAGCCGAGGAACTGGTCGACGAAGCGGTCGATGGCGGCGACGGCGGCGGGTGCGTCCGAACTGACCGGCAGGCCTTGCGCGTCGCGCAGCATCGCCCGCTCAGCGCGGCTCGTTGATGCGGTCAAGCGGGAAGATCGGCCGCCGCACGGCGTTGTAGCTCAGCCGCCCGTTGTCGGAGGTGGTGACGCCGGTGCCGTCGAGCGTGATGGTGGCGCGCGCCAGCGGCGCGAAGCCGGCGCGGTAATGGATGCGCGACTTGAGCAGGAGGTAGCGCTTGTGCTCGGGCTGGATGCCGACCGAGGTGAAGACCCCTGTGTCCCACGGCTCGTGGTGGCGCGAGACGACGACGATCTGCATCCTGCCGGTGTCGAGCACCGCGGTCGGGCCCATCGACACCTTGACCCCGGTGTACATCGGGCCGCGCACGATCCACTCGCCGTCGCTCAGCGTGCGCACCTTGCCGGTGATCTCGAGCGGCCGGCCGGTCTCGCCGATCGCCGGCATGTCGGTCTTGCCGCCGAGCCTCAGCGTCAGCGTCGCGCCGACGCCGGCCTGCCGCATCTGCCGCACCGCCTCGGGGTCCCAGACCGCCGCCACGGCGACGTCCTCGAGGCCCAGGCGCAGCACCTCGGCGATCACCGTCATCACGTCCTGGGTGCCGCCGGACCCGCAATTGTCGGCATGGTCGAGCAGGATCACCGGCCCCTTGTCGATCGCCCTGGCGCGCGCCACCGCCTGCTCGAGCGGCTCGTGGCGGTAGACGAAGTCCTCGCGCCGCTCCCAGGCCGCGGCCAGCAGGCGGTCGCGCACCGCCGAGGCGGCCTCGCGGTCGCCGTCGGCGACGACCACCGCCGAGGTGCCGGCGTCCGCCATGTCGGCAAGCGGGAAGCCGCCGAACACCGTCGCCGCGAGCAGGCCGTCGCGCTCGGCCTCGCGGCAGAGCCCGATCAGGGTGCGCATCGGCTCGTCGTCGGTGCCCTGGCGCAGCGTCTGGGAAAGCAGCGGCACGTTGCCCCAGGCCATCACCGGGCGCCGGCGCCCTGCCACGGCGTCGAGGACGATGCGGCCGACCTGCTTGCCGACCGCGTACATGTCGACATGCGGGTAGGTCTTGTAGCCGATCAGCGCCGTGCAGTTGTCGATCATCTTCTGCGTCAGGTTGCAGTGCAGGTCGCAGGTCACGGCGATGGGCAGGCCGGGGCGGAGGCGGCGGATCGCTTCGAGCAGCGTGCCCTCGCCATCGGGCGTGGTCTCGGCGACCATCGCGCCGTGCAGGTCGAGCAGCGCCGCGTCGCAGCCCTTGGCCACCGCTTCCAGGATCGGCTCGGTCAGGCGGCGGTAGGCGTCGGCGGTGACCGGCCCCGAGGGCATCGCCTCGGCGGCGATCGGCGTCACCACCTCGGCGCCGGCCTCCTCGGCGAGCTCGAGATAGGCGCCCATCGGCATGCCGGTGCCGCTATAGGCGCGCCGCGCCTCGTCGCCGAGATAGGCGCCCCAGTCGCGGAAGCGCGCCCAGTCGGTGACGATCGGCGAGAACGTGTTGGTCTCGTGCTTCATCATCGCGATGACCAGGCGCATCGTGTCCCCTTCCCCGGCTTGAGCGCGCATATCAGCACGGCCGCGCCGCCGCGGCCAAGGCCATAGCGCGGCAAAAGAAAACCCCCGGCGGCGGGGCCGCCGGGGGTCGGGCGCGTGACGTGCCCGGAAGGGGCCGGCTACTCGCGCTGGCTGCCGACGAGGCGCAGCAGGAGCAGGAACAGGTTGAGGAAGTTCAGGTAGAGCGAGACGGCGCCGAAGATC
The DNA here is from genome assembly GCA_964442055.1 of uncultured Rhodospirillaceae bacterium. Classification (GTDB taxonomy): domain Bacteria; phylum Pseudomonadota; class Alphaproteobacteria; order Ferrovibrionales; family Ferrovibrionaceae; genus CAYTWJ01. The sequence continues at coordinate 4,749 of CAYTWJ010000059.1, forward strand.
GCCTTCTTCGACTGCACCTCGGCCGCATCGCCTTCATAGAACTCGACCTTGAGCCGCTGCGTGTCGTAGGCGGTGAGGCCGGTGAAGACCAGCACGCCGATCACCGAGACGACGAACTGCAAGGCCGAGCTCTGCAGGAAGAGGTTGACGAGGCCGGCGATGATGATGCCGATCAGGCCCATGAACAGGAAGGCGCCGAAATTGGTCAGGTCGCGCTTGGTGGTGTAGCCGTAGAGGCTCATCGCGCCGAAGGTCGCCGCGGTGATGAAGAAGACGCGGACGATGCTCTCGGCCGTGTAGACGACGAAGATCGTCGCCAGCGAGAGGCCGAAGGTGGCGACGAAGACCCAGTAGAGCACGCCGAGCGCGCCGGCGCTCATGCGGTTGGCGCCGAAGCTCATGGCAAAGAGCAGGCCGAGCGGGGCCAGCATGACCACCAGGCCGAGGCCGGAGCCGAAGATCGCCTGCATCAGCGCCGGCGACTGCGCCACCACGACGGCGACGATGCCCGAGAGCAGCAGGCCCGAGGCCATCAGGTTGTAGACATGCAGCATGTAGGCGCGCAGCGCCTCGCTGACGGCCGCGCGATCGAGCGCGCCGCCGAGGACGCCGTAGCGCCGGTTGAGTTGCGTTACCATCGACCTGCTCCCGTCTCCCTGGTTTGGGCAAGAATTGGCTGCCCCGTATATTGTCCGCCCCGGCCCCGAATTCAAGCGGAAACGGCCCGGGCAGCCGCGCGCGCGGGGCACGCCGAAATCCTTGATTTTCTAGCGCTTCGGGTACGGCGATACCGCGTTCCCGCGCCTCAGAGCCGGCGCAGGATCGGCGCCGGCTTCTGCGACAGCGCCCGCCAGGTGCCGGCGAGGCCGAGCGCCACCGTGACGGCGACGCCGCCGAGGGCGGCCAGCGCCACCGTGCCGGGCAGCGCGACCCAGTCCGCGCCCATCACCTTGGCGACGACGATCCAGGCGGCGAGCCAGCCGACCAGCGCGGCGATCGCCGCCGCCACCAGGCCGAGCAGGGCGTATTCCGCGACCAGCGCCTTCAGCACGTCGGCGCGGGTGGCGCCGAGCACCTTGAGAATCACCGCCTCGCGCACGCGGCGCCGGTGGCCGGAGACGATCGCCCCCGCCAGCACCAGCACCCCCGCCGCCAGCGTCACCGAGGCGGCGGCGCGCACCGCGATGCCGATCCTGCCGAGGATGTCGTCGACCTGCTCGAGCACCTCCTTCATGCGGATCGCGGTGACGTTGGGGAAGCGGTCGGTGACCGCGCGCCACACCGCGTCCTCGGCGGCGCCGCTCGCCTTGACCGTGGCGATGAAGCTGTGCGGCGCCGCCTCGAGCGTGCCCGGCGCGAAGATGAGGACGAAGTTGAGGCCGAGCGTGCCCCAGTCGACCTGGCGCAGGCTGGCGATGCGCGCCTCGACCTCGCGCCCGAGCACGTTGACGGCGATGCTGTCGCCGAGCTTGAGGCCGAGTCCGGCGGCGGCCTCGCGCTCGAGCGAGACCAGCGGCGGCCCGGCATAGTCGCCCGGCCACCATTCGCCCTCGACGATGCGCGTGCCGCGCGGCAGGCGGGCGGCATAGGTCAGCGCGCGGTCGCCGCGCAGCACCCAGCGCCGGTCGGGCGAGACCGGCGCCTCGTCGGCGGGCACGCCGGCGACCCGCGTGATGCGGCCGCGCAGGTCGGCGACGCGCTCGACCGCGCCGACGCCGGGAACGGTGCGCGCGACGCGCTCGAACTCGGCCGCCTGGTCGGGCTGGATGTCGATGAAGAAGAAGGCCGGCGCCTCGCCGGGCAGCCGCTCGGCGACCTGGCGCACCAGGTTGCCCTGGATCAGCGCGATCGCCACCAGAAGCGCGAGGCCGAGCCCGAGCGAGAGCACGACGCTCACCGTCGCCGCGCCGGGGCGGTGGAGGTTGGCGAGCGCCACGCGCAAGGCGGCGACGCGCGGCCGGCCCAAGCGGCGCGCCAGCGCCATCAGGCCGCGCGCCGCGCCGGCGAGCAGCAGGAAGCTCGCCGCGGCGCCGGCGACGAAGCCGAGCGCGAAACGCCGCTCGTCGGTGGTGACGACGGCGATCGCCGCCAGCGCCGCGAACAGCAGCGCCGTCGCGGCGACATAATGCGGCCGCGGCCAGCGGCGCGCGGGCGCGACCAGGTCGCGGAACAGCCCCGCCGGCGCCACCTCGCGCGCCCGCGCCAGCGGCCACAGCGCGAAGGCGAGCCCGACCAGGAGCCCGTAGAGCGCGGCGAGCGCGAGCGGCGCCGGATAGACGCCGGCCTTGAGCGGCACCGGCAGCAGCTCGCCGAAGAGCCCGACCAGGGCCGCCGGCAGCGCCGCGCCGGCCACGAGGCCGAGCCCGATGCCGCCGAGCGCCAGCGCCGCCACCTGCAAGAGGTAGACGCGGAAGATCAGCGCCCCCGGCGCGCCGAGGCATTTCAGCGTGGCGATGGTGGCGGTCTTGGCGTCGAGATAGCTCGCCACCGCGTTGCCGACGCCCACGCCGCCGACCAGGAGCGCGGTAAGGCCGACCAGCACCAGAAAGAGACCAAGTCGGTCGATGAACTGGCGCAGGCCCGGGCTGCCGTTGCGCCAGTCGCGCAGGCGCCAGCCGGCATCCGCATGGTCGCGCTTGACCTCGGCGGCGAAGGCATCGACTTCCGTGCCGGCGGGCAGGGCCAGCCGGTAATGGTAGGAGATCAGGCTGCCGAGCGTGACCAGGCCGGTGCGCTCGAGCGCGGGCGCGGCGATCAGCACGCGGGGCCCCAGCACCAGGCCCTCGGTGGCGCGGTCGGGCTCGCGCTCGAGCAGGCCGCGAATCTCGAAGCTCGCCTCGCCGACGCTGATGCGGTCGCCGACCGCGATGCCGAGCCGGCGCAGCAGCAGCGGCTCGACCACCGCGCCGAAGATGCCGTCGCGCTCCGCCAGCAGCCGCTCGAGCGGCGCCGGCGGCGACAGCTCGACCGCGCCGAACAGCGGGTAGCCGCCGTCGACCGCCTTGATCTCGATCAGGCTGCGCGCCGCGCCGGCATAGGCCATGCCGCGCATGGTGACGACGGTGCCGAGCCGCCCGCGCGCCGCCAGCCAGGCGCGCTCGGCGTCGCTCGCCGGCCGGTGGATGAGGCGCAGCTCGACATCGCCGCCAAGCAGCGCGCGCCCGTCGGCGGCCAGCCCCGCCACCAGGCCGGCGGCCAGCGAGCCGACGCCGGCGATGGCGGCGACGCCGAGCCCGAGGCAGGCGAGGAAGATGCGGAAGCCGCGCACCCCGCCGCGCAGCTCGCGCCGCGCCAGCCGGGCCGCGACGAGCCAGCCGCCGGCAAACCCCGCCATCGGCTCAGTCGCCGAAGGCGGCGGCGCCGCGCGCGGGCCTGCCGGCCTCCTCGCCGACGACGCGGCCGTCCTCGATGCGCACGATCCGGTCGCAGGCCTGCGCCACCTCGGGGTCGTGCGTGATCAGCACCAGGGTCGAGCCGTGGCGGCCCTTGAGGCTGAACAGGAGGTCGATGATGGTGCGCCCGGTGGCGCCGTCGAGGTTGCCGGTCGGCTCGTCGGCGAGGATCAGCGCCGGGCTGCCGGCGACGGCGCGCGCCAGCGCGACGCGCTGCTGCTCGCCGCCGGAAAGCTGCGCCGGGTAGTGGCCGAGGCGGTGGCCCAGCCCGACCGCTTCGAGCTCTGCCCGCGCCAGGTCGAAGGCGTCGCGCCGGCCGGCGAAGTCCAGCGGCACGGCGACGTTCTCCAGCGCCGTCATGGTCGGGATGAGGTGGAAGGCCTGGAAGACGATGCCGACATGGTCGCGCCGGAACAGCGCCAGCCCGTCCTCGTCGAGCGCGCCGAGGTCGCGCCCCGCGACGACGACGCGGCCCGCGCTGACGCGCTCGAGCCCGGCCATGATCGCGAGCAGGGTGGACTTGCCCGAGCCCGACGGGCCGACGATGCCGACCGCCTCGCCGCGCGCCACCGCCAGGTCGACGCCGCGCAGGATGTTGACGGCGCCGGCGGCGCTGACCAATGTCAGGTGAACCCCGCCGAGATCGACCATCAAGCCAGAGCCTGCCGTGTCCTGCTTCATCCCCGGCGTTCCGCGCGCATCCCCGGCATATGGCTTGCGGCGGCGCCTTTTCAACGTTTTTCTCGCCTTGGCCGTCGTGCTTGCGGCCCTGGGGCGGGGCCCGGCGCCGGCCGGCGCGGCCGAGGCGAAGCGCCTGCTGGTGCTCGGCGACAGCCTGACCGCCGGCTACGGCTTGGCGCCGGAGGCCGCGTTCCCGGCCCAGCTCGAGCGCCATCTCAAGGGACGCGGCCTTGCGGTGCGCGTGCTCAATGGCGGCGTCTCGGGCGACACCACCGCCGGCGGGCGCGCGCGGCTCGGCTGGGCGCTCGCCGAGGAGCCCGGCTTCGCCATCGTCGCGCTCGGCGGCAACGACGGCCTGCGCGGCATCGATCCGGCGGCGACGCGCGCCAACCTCGACGACATCCTGCGCCAGCTCAAGGCGCGCGGCGTCAAGGTGCTGCTCGCCGGCATGCGCGCGCCGCCCAATCTCGGCCGCCGCTACGGCGAGGCCTTCGACCCGGTCTTCGCCGAGCTGGCGCGCGCCCACGACGTCGCGCTCTATCCCTTCTTCCTCGACGGCGTCGCCGCCGATCCGGCCCTCAACCAGGCCGACGGCATCCATCCCAACGCGCGCGGCGTCGCCACCATGGTCGAGCGCATCGCGCCGGCGGTCGAGCGGCTGCTCGCCGGGCCGTGAACGGCCGATTCCGCCGCCGCGGCCGCTGTGCTAACACGAAGGCCCCGCGCCCGAGCCGCGGCCGGACCCCACGCCCGTTTCAGGAGTATCCATGCAGTATCGCCGTCTCGGCCGCAGCGACATCGAGGTCAGCGCCATCTGCCTCGGCACCATGACCTGGGGCGAGCAGAACAGCGAGGCGGAGGCGCACGCCCAGCTCGATTTCGCCCGCGAGCGCGGCATCAACTTCATCGACGCCGCCGAGATGTATCCGGTGCCGCCGCGGGCCGAGACCGCCGGCCGCACCGAGGCCCATATCGGCACCTGGCTGAAGGCGCGCGGCGGGCGCGACCGCATCGTGCTGGCGACCAAGGTCGTTGGCCGCAGCAACCAGACCTGGCTGCGCGGCGCGGGCAGCGGGCTCGGCGAGACGCGGCTCGACCGCCAGCAGATCTTCGCGGCGATGGACGCCAGCCTGAAGCGGCTGCAGACCGACTATGTCGACCTCTACCAGGTGCACTGGCCGGATCGCGCGACCAACACCTTCGGCCAGCTCGGCTACGCGCCGAAGGCGGACGGCGACGCCATCCCGATCGAGGAGACGCTGGCCGCGCTCGGCGAGCTGGTCAAGGCCGGCAAGGCGCGGATGATCGGCGTCTCCAACGAGACGCCGTGGGGCCTGATGCGCTATCTGCGCGCCGCCGAGACCGCCGCCCTGCCGCGCCCGGTCAGCATCCAGAACGCCTACAGCCTGCTCAACCGCAGCTTCGAGGTCGGGCTGGCCGAGTGCGCCTGCCGCGAGGAGGTGGGCCTGCTCGCCTATTCGCCGCTCGGCATGGGCGTGCTGACCGGCAAATATCTCGACGGCGCGCGCCCGGCGGGGGCGCGGCTGACGCTCTTCAGCCGCTTCCAGCGCTACGGCACGGCCGAAGGCCAGCGCGCCACCGCCGACTACGTCGCCCTGGCGCGCCGCCACGGCCTCGATCCGGCGCAGATGGCGCTGGCCTTCGTCAACAGCCGGCCGTTCGTCACCGCGACGATCATCGGCGCCACCAGCCTCGCGCAGCTGGCGGCCGACATCGCCAGCATCGACCTCGTGCTGGGCGACGAGGTGCTGGCGGGAATCGAGGCGATCCACCGCGGCCAGCCCAACCCCTGCCCGTGAGGCCCGGATGATCCGGCTATTCGTCGCCATCGACCTGCCCGAGCCGCTGCGCCAGCAGCTCGCGCTGCTCTGCGCCGGCGTGCCGGGCGCCAAGTGGGTCAAGCCGGAGCAGATGCACCTGACGCTGCGCTTCATCGGCGAGGTCGACAACGCCGTCTTCGCCGACATCGCCAGCGCGCTCGGCGCCATCGCCGCGCCGCCCTTCGAGCTGCAGCTCGCCGGCGTCGGCACCTGGGGCGACCGGCGCAAGGCGCACGTGCTCTGGGTCGGCGTGAAACCGAGCCCGGGGCTGATGCACCTGCGCGCCAAGATCGAGCGCGCGCTGGTGCGCCTCGGCATCGAGCCCGACCGGCGCAAGTTCGCGCCGCACGTCACGCTGGCGCGCCTCAACGGCGCGCCGGAAAGCCGCGTCGCCGGCTTCCTCGCCGGCAACGGGGACTTCGCCTCGCCGCCCTTCCCGGTCGACCAGTTCCTGCTCTATTCGAGCTTCCTCGGCCAGTCCGGCGCGATCCACCGCATCGAGGCCCATTATCCGCTCGGCGACCGGCTCACGGCCGAGCCGGGCTGGCTGCCCGGCGACGGGACTTGAGCGGCATGGCGGCCTATTCGCGCATCGTCGTCCTCACCGGCGCGGGCATCTCGGCCGAATCGGGGCTGGGCACCTTCCGCGACAAGGACGGCCTCTGGACCCGCTACGACCTCGACGAGGTGGCGACGCCGGAAGGCTTCGCCCGCAACCCGGCTTTGGTGCACGAGTTCTACAACGCGCGCCGGCACAACCTGCTCGCCGCCGCGCCCAACGCCGCCCATTACGCGCTGGCCGAGCTCGAGCGGATCTGGCCGGGCCGGCTCCTGGTGGTGACGCAGAACGTCGACGACCTGCACGAGCGCGCCGGCAGCCGCAACCTCCTGCACATGCACGGCGAGCTCCTGAGGACGCGCTGCGACAATTGCGGCGCGGTGCTGGAATGGACCGGCGACCTCGACGGCGACACCGCCTGCCCGCACTGCCGCTCGGCGGGCTACCTGCGCCCGCACGTGGTCTGGTTCGGCGAGATGCCGCTGCACATGGAGCGCATCTATCTCGAGCTCGCCGCCTGCGACCTGTTCGTCTCGATCGGCACCTCGGGCAACGTCTATCCGGCGGCCGGCTTCGTCTCGGAGGTGCGCGGCGCCGGCCGCGCCCACACCGTCGAGCTCAATCTCGAGCCGTCGGAAGGCTGCTCGCTGTTCGCCGAGCAGGTCTACGGCCCGGCGACGCAGGTGGTGCCGGAATTCGTCGCCCGGCTGCTCGCCGGCGGCTGAGCTCAGCCGGTTTCGGCCTCGATCGCCTCCATGTCGTCGTCGGAGAGGCCGAAATGGTGGCCGATCTCGTGGATCAGCACGTGGCGCACCAGGTGGGCGAGCGATTCGCCGCTCTCGCACCAGTAGTCGAGCAGCGGCCGCCGGTAGAGGAAGATGATGTCGGGCTCGTGCGTCACGTCGTTGACGCTGCGCCGGTCGATGCTGACGCCGCGGTAAAGCCCGAGCAGGTCGAAGGGGCTCTCCAGCCCCATCTCGCGCTCGACCTCGGCGTCGGGGAATTCCTCGACCCGGATCGGCACGCCGTCGACCTGGCGGCGCAGCGTCTCGGGGATGGTACGCAGCGCGGCATGGGCCAGCCGCTCGATCTCGTCAAGGCTGGGCGCGCGGTCGCTCGCGGCTTGGTCGCTCATGGCGCGAATCTAGGCCGGCTTGCCGGGCGGCGGGGTAGGCTCGATCTTCTGGCCGGACACCATTTTCTTGCCCATGTCGGCCAGTTCGGTCTCGTGGCAGGAGCCGCAGGTCTCGCCCTTCTTCAGGCCCTTGGCGCCGCCGTGTTCGGTGCCCTTGACGATCCATTCGATCGGCGAGACGCCGGGATAGAACACGG
>CAYTWJ010000060.1:0-12221 GCA_964442055.1 uncultured Rhodospirillaceae bacterium
CGTCCCGGCAATCTTCATGCCGGCGGGGCCGATGCTGCGCGGCAACTGGCACGGCGAGGTGCTGGGCTCGGGCAGCGACGTGTGGAAATACTGGGCCGAGCTGCGCGCCGGCGGTATCGGCGAGCGCGACTGGCGCGAGATCGAGGAAGGCATCGCCCGTTCGCCCGGCCATTGCATGACCATGGGCACCGCCTCGACCATGGCCTCGCTGGCCGAGGTGCTCGGCTTCACCCTGCCCGGCGCCTCGGCGATCCCGGCGGCGGATTCCAACCATGCGCGCATGGCGGGCCTCGCCGGCCGGCGCATCGTCGAGATGGTGTGGGAGGACCTCAAGCCGAGCGACATCGTCAGCGCCGCATCGTTCGACAACGCGGTGACCACCGCGCTTGCGCTCGGCGGCTCGACCAACGCGGTCATCCACCTGGTCGCCATGGCCGGGCGCGCCGGCATCAACTTAAGCCTCGACCGCTTCGACGCGATCTCGCGCTCGGTGCCGGTGCTCGCCAACGTGCGTCCTTCGGGCAAGTACCTGATGGAGGACTTCTATTACGCGGGCGGCCTGCCGGCGCTGCTGGCCCAGCTCAAGGACTGGCTCGATCTCGGCTGCCGCACGGTGAGCGGGCGCAGCCTCGGCGAGGACATTGCCGGCGCCCGTGTCTTCAACGCCGACGTCATCCGCGGCGCGGCCGAGGCGATCCTGCCCGCCGGCGGCCTTGCGGTGCTGCGCGGCAACCTGGCGCCCGACGGCGCGGTGATCAAGCCGAGCGCGGCCGATCCCCGCCTGCTGCGGCATGTCGGCGCGGCGGTGGTTTTCCGCGACTACAACGACATGGCGGCGCGCATCGACGCGGACGACCTGGCGGTCGACGAGGGCTCGGTGCTGGTGCTGCAGAATGGCGGGCCGCTCGGCGGCCCCGGCATGCCGGAGTGGGGCATGCTGCCGGTTCCGAAAAAGCTGCTCAGGAAGGGCGTGCGCGACATGGTGCGCATCTCGGACGCGCGCATGAGCGGCACCTCCTACGGCACCTGCGTCCTGCATGTCGCGCCCGAATCCTACGCCGGTGGGCCGCTGGCGCTGGTGCGCGACGGCGACATGATCGAGCTCGACGTCGCCTCGCGCCGGCTCATGCTGCTGGTCGACGAGGCCGAGCTCGCCCGCCGCCGCGCCGCCTGGACCCCGCCGCCGCCGCGCTACGGGCGCGGCTACGGCGCGCTGTTCGCGCGGCATATCACCCAGGCCGACAAGGGCTGCGACTTCGACTTCCTGCATGCCGGCGCGGCCACGCCCGAGCCGGAAATCCACTAGCCGACTGTTCAAACTCGACAAGGGGACCGACCGATGACTGCCCAGGGCAATCCGTTCAAGCGCGCGCTCGCCGCCGGCGAGAAGCAGATCGGCCTGTGGAGCTCGCTCTGCAGCCCGATTTCGGCCGAGGTGCTGGCCGGCGCCGGCTTCGACTGGATCGTCGTCGATACCGAGCACGCGCCGAACGAGACCTTTTCGGTGATGACGCAGCTGCAGGCGATGGGCGGCGGCAGCGCGACGCCGGTCGTTCGTCCGGCCTGGAACGACGCGGTGATGATCAAGCGCTTCCTCGATGTCGGCGCCACCGCCTTCCTGGTGCCGATGGTGCAGAGCGCCGGCGAGGCGCGCCAGGCGGTCGCGGCAACGCGCTACCCGCCGGCCGGAATCCGCGGCGTGGCCAGCGCCACCCGGGCCAACGCCTATGGCCGGGGGCGCGACTACTTCCAGCGCGCCGACAAGGACATTTGCGTCCTGGTGCAGGTCGAGACCGCGCCGGCGCTCGACCGGCTCGAGGAGATCGCCGCGGTCGAGGGCGTCGACGGCGTCTTCATCGGGCCGTCCGACCTGTCGGCGGCGCTCGGCCATATCGGCAACGCCAACCATCCCGACGTGCAGAAGGCGATCCTCGCGGTGCCGGCGCGCTGCGCCAAGGCGGGCAAGCCGGCCGGCATCCTGACCGCCGCCGAGGCCGACGCCCAGCGATACGTCGACGCCGGCTTCAGGTTCGTCGCCGTCGGCTCGGACATCAGCATCCTGGTGCGCGGCAGCGATGCGCTGGTCCAGCGCTTCAAGAAGAGCTGAGGCCGCCTGACCCGATGACGTCGCGGGTCGCCGCCGATCGCCTGCGGCGGCAGCTGGCCGCCATCTTCGGCGCCTGGGGCATGCCGGCCGGGCAGGCGGCGGTGACGGTCGAGCGCATGGTCGAGTCCGACCTGCGTGGCGTCGATTCCCACGGCGTCGCCATGCTGGCCCTCTACGACGAACTGCGCCGCGAGGGCAGGCTGACGGTCGCGCCGGAAGTCCGCGTCGTGCGCGAGAGCCCGGTCACCGCGCTGATTGATGGCGGCGGCGGGCTCGGCCACTATCCCTCGACCCGGGCGATGGAGCTGGCGGTGGCCAAGGCCATGGCGGCCGGAATCGGCGCGGTCGCGGTGCGCAATTCCAATCACTACGGCGCCGCCGGCGTCTATGCCCTGATGGCCGTGCGCGCCGGCCTGATCGGCGTCTCGACCACCGGGGTGCACCGCCCGGCGGTGGTGCCGACCTTCGCCGCCGAGCCGATGTTCGGCACCAACCCGATCGCCTTCGCCGCGCCGGCCGGGCGCAATCCGCCCTTCTGCCTCGACATGGCGACGAGCACGGTCGCCATCGGCAAGCTCAAGCTCGCCGCCTTCGCCGGCCGGGTGATTCCCGAGGGCTGGGCGGTGGACGACCGCGGCCGGCCGCTGACCGATCCGCACCAGGCGCTGCGCCACCGGCATCTGACCTTTCTCGGCGGCACGCCGGAAATGTCGAGCCACAAAGGCTACGGTCTCGGCGCCATGGTCGAGATCCTGTCGACGATCCTGCCGGGTGCGAGCTATGCGCCGCTGCGGCAGAGCCGCCGGCCCGGAGCCGCGCGTCATGACGTCGGCCACTTTTTTCTCGCCCTCGATCCCAAGGCCTTCCGCGGCGAGGGCGAGTTCGAGGCTGACCTCGACGACATGATCGACGCGCTGCACGCGGCGCGTCCGGCCGATCCGGCCGAGCCGGTGCTGGTCGCCGGCGATCCCGAGACGCGCGCCGTCGCCGAGCGCGAGCGCGACGGCATCCCGCTGTCGCCGGCGGTGCTCGACATCGTGCGTGCGGTCTGCGCCGGCTGCGGCGCACCCAATCTGCTCACGGAGGCGACATGACTCAGCGTGTCCTCATCACCGGCGGCGCGCGCGGCATCGGCCGCGCCTGCGCCGAGCGCCTCGGCGCCGACGGCTACGAGATCGTCGTCATCGACAAGGAAGTGGCGGCGCCGCGGGCGGGAGGAACCTTCATCGAGGCCGATCTCGCCGATGCGCGGGCCACCGCGGCGGCACTGGCGCGGGCGCTCGCCGGCGGCCCGATCACCCGCCTGGTCAACAATGTCGGCATTGTGCGGCCGGCCGCACTCGAGGACGTGACCGCGGCCGAACTCGATGCCGTGGTGCAGGTCAACCTGCGCTGCGCTATCCAGTGCGCCCAGGCCTTGGCTCCGGGCATGAAGGCGGCGCGCGAGGGGCGCATCGTCAACATCGCCAGCCGCGCCGCGCTGGGCAAGGAGCTGCGCACCGTCTACGCCGCGACCAAGGCCGGGCTGATCGGCATGGCGCGGACCTGGGCGCTTGAGCTGGCGCCGCACGGCATCACCGTCAACGCCATCGCGCCGGGGCCGATCGAGACCGAGACCTTCCGGGCCGTCAACCCGCCCGACAGCCCGCGCACAAGGCGGATCATCGAAGGCATACCGGTCGGGCGCCTCGGCGCGCCGGCCGACGTCGCCCACGCCGTCGCCTTCTTCCTCGATGCACGCAGCGGCTTCGTCACCGGCCAGACGCTCTATGTCTGCGGCGGCATCACTGTCGGTCTTGCCGGCTGAGGCCGCGCGGCGGCTTGACGGCTCCGGACCGGTCCCGCAAAGTGGGCGCCAATCAACGGCGCTGCTGCGCCGCAACGAAAACAGGACGGGAGGAAGCGATGACAGGACACTTGCGCTACGTGCTGCTGGCCGCGCTCGCCGCGGTCGGCCTCGGCGGCCCGGCCTCGGCCGACACGCTGCGGATGATGACCGGCCCGCAGGGCGGCTCGTGGTACCCGCTCGGCGGAGCGATCCAGAACATCATCGAGAAGAACCTGGCCGGCACCAGCGTGCAGGTCGGCCCGGGCGCCGGCATCTCCAACGTCAAGGCGGTGCAGACCGGCAAGGCCGAGCTCGGCTTCGGCAATGCGGTCTCCACCGTGGACGGCGTCAATGGCCGGGCGCCGTTCGATGAAAAAACCACCAACGTCTGCCAGGTGGCGACGCTCTATTTCCAGTATTTCCACATGGTGGCTACCGCCGACAGCGGCATCAAGACGGTCGCCGACGCCGCCGGCAAAGGGCTGACGACGCAGCAGAAGGGCAATACCGGCGAGCAGATGACCCGCCACGTGCTCGAGGTCTACGGTCTCGGCTACGACAAGCTGAAGAGCGTCAGCCACGGCTCGTACAATGATTCGGTGTCGCAGCTCAAGGACGGCCAGGCCCAGGTGTTCACGCTGATCACCACTGTGCCGGCCTCGTCGGTGATGGACTTGGCCAGCGCCCGCGATATCCGGGTGCTCGAGGTTCCGGACGAGAAGCTGAAAGCGCTGCAGAAGATCAACGCCGGCTATGACAAGCGGATCATCAAGGCAGGCAGCTATCCCAAGCAGGACAAGGACGTGCAGACCATCGGCACCTGGACCCACCTGGTTGCGAGCTGCAAGATGCCCGAGGATCAGGTCTATCGGATCACCAAGGCGCTGGCCCAGAACGTCGCCCAGCTCGGCGCGGTGGTGAAGGCGGTCGCGGATCTGACGCCGAAAGACATGGCCACAGATGTCGGCGTCCCCCACCATCCCGGCGCCCTGAAGTACTACAAGGAAGCGAAGGCGATGTAGTCTGGTCTGTTTCGACGGGCCGCGGGCATGCCCGCCCGCGGCCCGGATGTTTCCGCGGCGGTCGCCGCGTCAGGGCCGGACGGCCGCCATGACCCTCGAGCGCTTCGTCAAGACCGGCATCACGCTGCTTGCGGTGGCGATGTCGCTCTATCACCTCGCGATCGCCTTCATCGGCGCGCCGGAAGCCTTCTTCTTCCGCGGCACGCATCTGCTGTTCGCGCTGGTGCTCATTTTCCTCATCTATCCGAGCTTCGCGCGAACGAAGGCCAAGGTGCCGGCGCTGCTCGACCTGGGCTTCGTCGCGCTGTCGATCGTCACCATCGGTTACCTCTGGGTCAATCACAGCTACCTCTACGACCGGTTCGTCTATGTTGATGATCCGGCCCCTGCCGATCTCGTTCTCGGCGTGATTTTCGTTCTTCTGGTTCTCGAGGCGACGCGGCGGACGATCGGCCTGGCGCTGCCGGTGACGGCGGCGGCCTTCACCGTCTACGGCCTGCTCTTCGCCAACATGCGGCCCGCCCAGTTCATCGAGATGATGTACCTGACCACCGAGGGCATCTTCGGCATTCCGCTCAGCGTGTCGGCGACCTACGTCATCCTGTTCATCGTCTTCGGTGCCTTCGTCGAGCGCTCGGGGACCGGCAAGCTGTTCATGGATTTCGCCATGAGCTTGGCCGGCCACACCACCGGCGGGCCGGCCAAGGTGGCGTGCATCACCAGCGGCATGTTCGGCACGATCTCGGGCAGCGCGGTGGCCAACGTCATGACCACCGGCACGTTCACCATCCCGCTGATGAAGAAGATCGGCTACCGGCCGGCATTCGCCGGCGCCGTGGAGGCGGTTGCCTCGACCGGCGGCCAGATCATGCCGCCGATCATGGGCGCGGCGGCGTTCGTCATGGCCGAGTTTCTCGGCGTCAGCTATCTCGCCGTCACGACCTACGCTCTGATTCCCGCGATCCTGTTCTATCTGGCGGTCTTCGTCGCCGTGCATTTCGAGGCGCGCCGCGTCGGCATGCGAGGCGTACCGCGCAGCGAGCTTCCGGCACTTGGCACCGTGCTCAAGGAGCGGGGCCATCTTTTCCTACCGCTGGTGATTATCGTGGCCGTGCTCATGGCCGGGTACAGCGCGCCCTACGCGGCGCTGTGGGGCATCGCCTCGGTCGTGCCGGTGGCGTTGCTGCGCCGGACCACGCGCGGCGAGATCTCCTGGCAGGGCATCGTCGAGTCGCTCGATGCGGGCGCGCGCGGCACCCTCGCCATCGCTACCGCCTGCGCTTGCGCCGGCATCGTGATCGGCGTCATCGCGTTGACCGGCCTCGGGCTCAGCTTCACCAGTCTGGTCCTGGTCGCCGCGCAGGACAGTCTTATTCCCGCGCTGGTCCTGACGATGCTGGCCGGCATTGTGCTGGGCATGGGTCTGCCAACCACCCCGGCCTACATCATCCAGGTGGCCTTGCTGGTACCGGCGCTGGTCAAGCTCGGGGTGATCCGCGAGGCGGCGCACATGTTCGCGCTTTATTTCGCGATCCTGTCGGCGATCACGCCGCCGGTGGCGCTCGCCGTCTATGCCGCCTGCGGCATTTCGCGCTCGACGCTTTGGCAGACCGGCTGGGCCGCGGTGAAGCTCGGCGCCACCGGCTACATCATCCCGTTCATGTTCGTGTTCGCGCCGTCGCTGCTGATGATCGGGGACTGGCACTGGATTCTTCTCGCGCTCGTCACGGCGGTGATCGGGGTGACCTGCCTCGCCGCCTCGCTGCATGGCTACTTGCTGCGCGACACCTTGTGGTGGGAACGACTGCTGCTGTTTGGCGCGGCCATCGCGCTGATCAAGCCCGGCTGGCAGACGGATTTGCTCGGCCTCGGCCTGCTCGGTGTCGCGCTCGCGTGCCAGCGCTTGATCGCGGCACCTAAAGTGGGCGAGGCGCCGGTGGCTGCGACGGCCTTGCCGGCCCCGGCCGTGGTGGTCGAGCGGCCACCCGCCGCCCAGGGCTGACAGAGACCCACGCGGCCCGGTGAGCACAGTTGCCGCCGGCCGGGAAGCGGGCTAGGGGTAGGCGTATGAGGCGGCGCATTTCCGGACTCGTTCTTCTCTTGCTGACGGCGGCCTTTCCCGCCGCGGCGGCCGGTTCGGCCGAGCTGGTGATGTTCGCGCGCGACGGCTGTCCCTGGTGCGCAGCCTGGGAGCGCGAGGTCGGCGCCGTCTACGACCGCACCGAGGAGGGCCGGCGCGCCCCGCTGCGGCGGGTCGATCTCGACCGGCCGATGGCGCCCGAACTGGCCCGGCTCGGCCCCGTCGTCTATACCCCGACCTTCGTTCTGCTGGCCTGCGGGCGCGAGGTCGGCCGCATTGTCGGCTATCCCGGCGAGGCCCATTTCTGGGGCCTGCTTGCCGAGCAGGTCGCCCGCCTGCCTGGCGTCGGCGCCCAGGCCTGCTAGCCCGCGAGCGGCCGGCGCTTCAGGTCCTAGCGGCTCGCTCCGAAAATTTTTCAGTTGCCGTTGAGAGACGAGAATTATTATGTTCTAATATTATTCATTCGTGGTTGGCTTCGCCGGCCGCGAAGCAACAAGAAAATGACGCGGTCGCCGAACCGCGCGGGAACACGGGAGGGAGCATGGCTAACTGCAGCCAGGCCGTGAGCTTTGCGTTTATCGCAATCCTCGGGATGTCGGGGGTTGCGCTGGCGCAGAACAGGACGGTGAGCGAACCGGGGCTCGTCCCCTACACCATCGTCGGCCACGAGATTCCGAAATCCCTGACCGGCAAGCCCGGCGATCCGGCCAAGGGCAAGAAGCTCGCGAATACGCGCGGCGTCGGCTTCTGCCCGGTCTGCCACGTGGTGCCGGTGGAGGGCGAGGCCTTCTACGGCGACATCGGGCCCGAGCTCAAAGGCGTCGGCAGCCGGCTGAGCGAAGGCGAGCTGCGCCTGCGCCTGGTCAACGCCAAGGCCGTCAATCCCAATACCATGATGCCGGCCTATTACCGGAGCCAAGGCTACCACATGGTGGAAAAGAAATTCGCCGGCAAGACCTTCATGACGGCGGAGCAGATCGAGGACATGGTCGCCTATCTCAAGACCCTGAAATAGGCGCCGACAGGCGAAGACGGGGAATTGGCATGACAAACAGCGTGGACAGAATGTTGCCCAGCCGGCGGCGCGTGCTGCTCGCGGCGGGCGCCGGCTTGGTGGGGGCGACGGCGGCGATGCTGGTTCGCCCGGCCGGAGCGACGCCGCAGGCGGCGCAGGAATTGCTGAAGAAGCTGGTCAAGGCTGAACCCAAGGCGGGCAAGGTCAAGCTCACCGCGCCCGAGATCGCCGAGAACGGCAACACGGTGCCGATCAAGATCGCGGTCGACAGCCCGATGACCGACAAGGACTACGTCAAGGCCGTGCACCTGGTCGCCGACGGCAATCCCAATCCCGGGGTCGCCTCGTTCCACTTCACGCCGGCAAGTGGCAAGGCCGAGGTCGAGGTGCGCATCCGCATGGCGCAGACCCAGAACCTGATCGCCGTGGCGGAGCTGAGCGACGGCTCGGTGTGGAGCGCGAGCCGCGAAGTGAAGGTCACTATCGGCGGCTGCGGCGGCTGAACAGAGAGATCGAAGGAAGACGAACATGGCTGAAGACGTAAAGCCGCGGATCAAGGCCCCGGCCAGCGCCAAGAAGGGCGAGGTGGTCGAGATCAAGACGCTGATCTCGCACGTCATGGAGACCGGCCAGCGCAAGGACGCTCAGGGCAAGCCGATCCCGCGCAGGATCATCAACAAGTTCACCTGCGCCTATAACGGCAAGGAGGTGTTCCGCGCTGACCTGGAGCCGGCGATCTCGGCCAACCCGTTCATTTCCTTCTACGTCAAGTGCGAGGAGAGCGGGACGCTGGCCTTCGCGTGGAACGACGATAACGGCTCGGTCTACAAGGCGGAGCACAAGATCACGGTCAACTGAAACCCGCCGCGCAAGGCGGGATCGAAGCATGGGGAGGATCGGGAATGGGGCGGAAGGGAGTGACGATAGCCGCGGCGGCGGTCCTGGCGGTGGCGCTGGCAGCCTGCACCGGTCCCGACCAGGACAAGAAGAAAGCCGCGGCGCCGCTCGATCCGAAGCTGGCCAAGTTCACCTCGGGGAGCAAGAAATCGGGCTATCTCTTCGCCAATCCTGAAACGCAGGAGATGCAGGACGACGACTTCAGCAACCCCGCCTTCCTGTGGGTGGAGATCGGCGAGAAGGAGTGGAGCAAGGTCGAAGGCGCTGCCGGCAAGTCCTGCGCTTCCTGCCACGGCGACGCCAAGCAGAGCATGAAGGGCGTCGGCGTCACCTATCCGAAATACCACGAGGGCCAGAAGAAGCTGGTCAACATCGAGCAGCGCGTCAATCTCTGCCGGACCGAGAACATGAAGGCGCCGGCCTGGAAGTGGGAGTCCGATGAGCTCCTCGGCATGACGACGTTCGTCAAGCTGCAGTCGCGCGGCATGCCGATGAACGTCAGGGTCGACGGCCCGGCGGCGCCGTTCTATGAGAAGGGCAAGCAGTTCTATTACCAGCGCCGCGGACAGTTCGACCTCGCCTGCGCCAATTGCCACGAGGACCACGCGGGCGACAAGCTCGGCGTCGAGCTGCTGAGCCAGGGACAGTCGAACGGCTTCCCGGCCTACCGCCTGAAGTGGCAGAAACTCGGCTCGCTGCACCGGCGCTTCCGCGGTTGCAACGAGGAGGTCCGCGCCGAGCAGCTGCCCAACGGGGCGGACGACTACGTTAACCTCGAGCTTTTCGTCGCCGCGCGCGGCAACGGCCTCCTCTCGGAGACGCCGTCGGTCCGCCGCTAGCAATCGGGCCGCGCCGGTCGCGGCCGGCAGTGAGTATGTCGTCATGCTGACCCGCCGCGACTTCGTCCAGGCCGCGCTCGCCGCCGCTGCGATCACGGGCGGCGGCCTCGGCCGGGCCGCGGCGCAGCAGCGCATCACCCAGGAGAGCCTGCTCCGCTTCCCGGCGCTGGGGCAGGTGACGCTGCTGCATTTCACCG
The DNA here is from genome assembly GCA_964442055.1 of uncultured Rhodospirillaceae bacterium. Classification (GTDB taxonomy): domain Bacteria; phylum Pseudomonadota; class Alphaproteobacteria; order Ferrovibrionales; family Ferrovibrionaceae; genus CAYTWJ01. The sequence goes on from CAYTWJ010000060.1 coordinate 9,986, forward strand.
ACATCCATGCCCAGCTGATGCCGCTCTATTTCCGCGAGCCGGCGGTCAATATCGGGGTCGGCGAAGCGCTCGGCCTGCCGCCGCACCTGGTCGGCGCCCATTTGCTTCGCCAGTACGGCCTCGCCGCCGGCCGCGCCGAGGCTTATGCGCTGGCCGCGGACGATTTCGCCGCGCTTGCCAGGACCTACGGCCGCCTCGGCGGCCTCGACCGCATGGCCACGGCGGTCAAGGCGGTGCGCGCCGAACGGCCGGGCAACACGCTCCTGCTGGATGGCGGCGACACCTGGCAGGGCTCCTACACCTCGCTGAAGGAAGGTGGCGCCGACATGGTGCGGGCGATGAACGCGCTCAGCGTCGACGCCATGACCGCGCACTGGGAATTCACCTACGGCGCCGAGCGGGTGAACGCTCTGAAGGAAAAGCTCGCCTTCCCCTTCCTCTGCGGCAACGTCAAGGACGCCACCTGGGGCGATGAGATCTTCGACGCCACGGCCTGGTTCGAGCGTGGCGGGGTCAAGATCGCCGTCATCGGCCAGGCCTTCCCTTACACGCCGATCGCCCACCCGCGCTGGATGATCCCCGACTGGTCGTTCGGCATCGAGGAGGAGCGGCTGCAAAAGCGGGTCGCCGCGGCGCGCGAGGCCAAGGCCGAGCTGGTCGTTCTGCTCAGCCACAACGGCTTCGATGTCGACCGCAAGCTGGCCCGCCGGGTGAAGGGCATCGATGTCATCCTGACCGGGCACACCCACGACGCGCTGCCCGAGCCGCTGACGGTCGAGGGCACCATCCTCGTCGCCTCGGGCAGCCACGGCAAGTTCCTTTCCCGCCTCGATCTCGAGGTCAAGGACGGCCGTGTGGTGCGCCACGCCTACCGGCTGATCCCGCTGTTCTCGGACGCCATCACGCCCGATCCCGAGATGGCGAAGCTGGTCGGCGAGCTGCGCGCGCCGCACACGGCGACGCTCGGCCGGGTGCTGGGGCGCACCGAGACGCTGCTCTACCGGCGCGGCAATTTCAACGGCACCTTCGACGACCTGATCTGCCAGGCCCTGCTCGAGGAGCGCGACGCCCAGATCGCGCTGTCGCCCGGCTTCCGCTGGGGCGCCACCTTGCTGCCAGGACAGGAGATCCGCGTCGAGGACGTCTACAACCAGACCGCGATCACCTATCCCAACGTCTATCGCAGCGAGTTCACCGGCGAATTCCTCAAGGCCGTGCTCGAGGACGTCGCCGACAACCTGTTCAATCCCGATCCCTATTACCAGCAGGGCGGCGACATGGTGCGGGTCGGCGGACTCGCCTACAGCATCGACGTCAACAAGCCGATCGGCAGCCGCGTCTCGGACATGACCCTTCTCAAGAGCGGCGAGAAGATCGTGCCGAACAAGAGCTACGTCGTCGCCGGCTGGGCGTCGGTCAACGAAGGCACGCAGGGCCCGCCCGCCTACGACCTGGTCAGCCGCTGGATCGAGCGCAAGAAGGTGGTGCGCGTGGACGAGGCGCGCCACGTCAAGGTCATCGGCGCCGACCCGCGCGGCATGAGCGGCTGAGCGCCGGACGATGGCCGGGCCGGGCCGCCGCGCCTTCCTGCGCGCCGCGCTCGGCGGCGGTCTCTTCGCCGCCGGGGCGGCGCGGGCGCAGGACCCGCTCACCGCCGAGCGGCCGGCCTCGCTGCGCGCCCTCGGCCCCGGCGTCACCGCCGCGCCCTACGGCATGCCCTCGCCCTACGAGAGGCACGTGGTGCGCCGCCACGTGCCGCTCTTGAACGCGGCCGAGGAATCGGATGTCAACTTCAAGCCGCTGCACCAGCTCGACGGCAGCATCACGCCGAACGGCCTCTGCTTCGAGCGCCATCACAGCGGGGTGCCGGCGATCGACCCGGCGGCACACCGCCTGCTGATCCACGGCCTGGTCGAGCGGCCGCTGGTGCTGAACCTGGCCGACCTCGCGCGCTTCCCGTCGGTCAGCCGCATCCTGTTCGTCGAATGCGCCGGCAACGGCGGCATGGAATGGCGCGGCGCCCGGATGTCGGGCGTGCAGTTCACCCACGGCATGGTGCATTGCTGCGAGTGGACCGGCGTGGCGCTTTCCGCCTTGCTGGCCGAGACCGGCGTCCGGCCCGAGGCCAGATGGCTGCTCGCCGAGGGCGCCGATGCGGCGCTGATGACCCGGTCGATCCCGCTTGCCAAGGCGCTCGATGACGTGATCGTCGCCTATTCGCAGAACGGCGAACGGT
>CAYTWJ010000061.1:0-12080 GCA_964442055.1 uncultured Rhodospirillaceae bacterium
CGGCCCATGAAGGCGGGCACGAGGTTCTCGCGCTCGTATTCCTTCTTGTAGGCGAGCACGACTCTCTTCTGCGGGTCGGCCTCGGGCAGGGCCGCGGCGATCAGCAGCGCCGCCGCCGGCAGGCGCACGCCCTCGGCCGCCTCGCCCGAGAGCTTGATGTATTCCTTCGAGGCCACGCCGTGCGACTGGTAGAGCGGCATCCGCATGCCGAGCTGGCGGAAGTTCTTGGTCACGATCGCCGGGCCCTGGCCGAAGCCCGGATTGACCACCGCCTGAACGCCGGCCGTGTTCCTGACCTTGGTGAGCTGCGCCGTCATGTCGGTGTCCTGGGCGCCGTAGCTCTCGTCGGCGACGATGTCGATGCCGTATTTCTTGGCGACGCCGAGGCATTCCTGGCGCATCGACTTGTCGAAGCCGCCGGCGCCCGAGATCATGCCGATCTTGGCGATGCCGCGGCCCTTCATGTCGGTGAAGATCTTCTCGCAGGCCATGCGGTCGGTGTGGGGGGTCTTGAACACCCACTTCTTCACCGGCTCGATGATGACGACGGCGCCGGCCAGCGAGATGAACGGCATCCCCGCCTGCTCGGCCAGCGGCACCACCGCCATGGTCGTGCCGGTGGTGGTGCCGGCGACGAAGACGTCGACCTTGTCCTGCTCGATCAGCCGCTTGGCGAAGGTGCGCGCCTTCTCGGCGTCACCGGCATCGTCGTAGGAGACGAGCTGCAGCTGGCGGCCGAGCACGCCGCCCTTCTCGTTGATCTCCTCGATGTACATCTCGAGCGTCTTCTGTTCGGGATCGCCGAGGAACGAGGCGGGCCCGGTCACCGAGAGAAAGGCGCCGATCTTGATCGGCTCGGCGGCGCCCGCCGCCCCGATCGAGGCGACGATGGCGGCCAGGACGAAGGCAAATCGTTGCAGGATCTTGCTCAGCATCTGTTTCGCTCCCTATCCAAGTTCGTCGCGTGAACCGCGATCGACCTGCCGGCCCCGTGCCGGCCCCTTTCATGCCCGCGCCCCTGCGGGCGGGCCATTCTGCTTCATGTTCGGGTCATGCCGTCAACATAGCGCAATGCCCCCTTCTTGCCGCAACCGTCGATCGGGCGACACCGGCTCATTTTGCCGCCGCCGTCGCCACCGCCCCGCCTTCCGCCAGCCGCTGCCTGCGGCGGCGGCGTTCGGTCTGCTTGAGCAGGGTGTCGATGGTCACCGAGCGCAGCGTGGCGCGGGCGATGTCCTCGATCTCGGCCAGCACCATGTGCAGCACCTCGCCGATCTCGGTGGCGCCGCCCGGCTCGCCCTTCCGGGCGCCGCCCGAGCTGATGTCCTCGAACAGCTCGATGACGTCCATCAGGGTGACGCGCTTGGCGTTGCCGGAGAAACGGTAGCCGCCGCCGACGCCGCGCACCGACTCGACCAGGCCGGCGCGGCTCAGGTCGCGCAGCACCTTGGCGAGGTGGTTGATCGAGATGCCGTACTTGTCGGCGATCTCGGCCGCCGACATCTGGCGCTTCGGATCGGCGGCCAGTTCGAGCACCGCGTAGAGGGCGAACAGGGTGGCCTTCTGCAGCTTCATGACGCGGCGGCCCGCGCCCTGGCGGCGATCGGCATCGGCGCCCGCTTGCGCATCAATCGAGATCCTTCTCCAGCTGGATGAACGGCCCGGCCATCATGCCCTGGCTGCGGAAGAACGAGAGATTGAGGTTGTCGTCGCGCGCCAGCATGGTCCTGAGCTTGGTCACGCCGGCCTCCTTGAAGCAGGCCGACACCGCATCGAGCAGGCGGCTGCCGACGCCGCGCAGCCGGGCGTCCGGGTCGACGCCGATGGCGAACACCCAGCCGCAGGGCGGCGAGCCGAACTCCCACGCGCGCACCTCGCCGATGACGAAGCCGATCACCCGGCCCTCCTGCTCGGCGACCAGGAAGTAGCGCTGCCCCGGGCGCTGTGCGTAGCGCTCGAAGCGGTCACGCCAATAGTCAGGCTTGGCGAAGCCGGTGTTGCGCTCGTCGAGGCGGATGATCGCAGCCAGGTCCTCGCGCGCCGCCGGCCGCACCCGCGGCGCCACCGGGGTGGTCTCGGTGCGTGCCGTCCTCGCCATGGCGCTCCTCACGCTCGAAAGGCTCAATTCGTTACCTTAATACGATTTACCCCCGCTCGCAACGCGGCAGGCAGCCGGAATCCGCTTCGCGACAAGGGCTTCCGCTCGACCGCCTCCGCACCAGACCGAACGGTCGCGGCCGCCGCAACGCCCAACTCTGCATTGCCGTACTGATTTATATATTTTAGGATGCCATTGCGCGCGCGCCCGGATCGCGAAACCATTACGGTACCGTCAATGGGGAGGAAATGGCGATGAAAGCCAGCTTGGCGCCGGGCCTCAGTGCGACCCGCCGCATCACCGTCGACCGCGACCGCACGATCGGCTTCATGGGCGAGGAGGGCCGCGTCTACGCCACGCCCGAACTGGTGCGCGACATCGAGCACACCTGCCGCGACCTGATTTTGCAGCACGCCGACCAGGGCGAGGATTCGGTGGGCACGCGGGTCGAGGTCGACCATCTCGCCCCGACCCCGCTCGGCATGTGGGTCGACATCAGCGTCAGGGTCGCCGAGGTCAAGGGGCGGCTCGTCACCTTCGAGGTGACGGCGCGCGACGCGCTCGACGAGATCGGCCGCGGCCGGCACACCCGCTTCGTCGCCGAACTGGCGAAGACGCGCGAGCGGCTGGCGGCGAAGCGCGCCAAGGCGCAGGCGGCCGCCGCGTCATGAACGCGACCGGCAACGTCAAGCGCCCCGTCTACTGCTACCAGTGCGTGGCGGGGCCCGACCTGCTCAGAGTCGAGGTCGAGGACGGTGTCGCCACCCGCGTCGAATCCAACTTCGACTCGAGGGACGTTCATCCAGGCGGCGGCCGTGTCTGCGTGCGCGCCTACGGCCTGGTGCAGAAGACTTACAATCCCAACCGCGTCCGCCAGCCGATGAAGCGGACCAACCCGAACAAGGGCCGCGAGCACGATCCCGGCTTCGTGCCGATCTCGTGGGACGAGGCGCTCGACATCGTCGCCGCCAAGCTGCGCGAGATCCGCGCCAAGGGCCTGCGCGACGAGCAGGGCTTCCCGCGCGTCGCCGCCTCCTTCGGCGGCGGCGGCACGCCGACCCAGTACATGGGCACCTTCCCCGCCTTTCTCTCCGCCTGGGGCCCGGTCGATCTCGGCTTCGGCGCCGGCCAGGGCATCAAGTGCTATCACTCCGAGCATCTCTACGGCGAGTTCTGGCACCGCGCCTTCATCGTCTCGCCGGACACGCCACTGACCCGCTACATCATCGCCTGCGGCCACAACACCGACGCCTCGGCCGGCGTCGCCGGGGTCTGGCGCCATGCCGATGCGCGCGCCCGCGGCATCAAGCGGGTGCAAGTCGAGCCCCATCTCTCGATCAGCGGCGCGCTCGCTGCCGAATGGCTGCCGATCAAGCCCAAGACCGATGCCGCCTTCCTCTACGGCCTCGTCCACCGCATCGTGATCGAGCGCGACTGGCGCCAGGTCTGCGATGTGCCCTTCCTCAAGAACGACACCAACGCGCCCTATCTCGTCGGTCCGCACGGCTATTTCCTGCGCGACGCGCAAAGCCGCAAGCCGCTGATCTGGGATCTTGCCGACGGCGCGGCCAAGCCCTTCGATGCCGCCATCGGCGACGCGGCGATGGAGGGCGGCTACAGCGTCGCGGGGATCGAGCTCGGACCCGACGGCGAGGAATGGCGTCACGCGGCGGTCGAGGCGAAACCCGCCTTCCAGCTCCTGCGCGACCACATGCGGCCCTACTCGCCCGACTGGGTGGCGGCCGAATGCGAGATTCCGGCAGCCAAGATCCGCCAGGTCGCCGACGAGTTCCTGGCCAGCGCCTGCGTCGGCGAGACCATTGAGATCGAGGGCCGCCGCCTGCCCTTCCGCCCGGTCGCGGTGCTGCTCGGCAAGACGGTGAACAACGGCTGGGGCGGCTACAACTGCACCTGGGCGCGCACGCTTCTCGCCTGCCTGGTCGGCGCGCTCGAGGTTCCCGGCGGCACGCTCGGCACCAACGTCAAGCTCAACCGGCCGGCGAACAACCGGCTGCTGTCGGCGACGCCGGGGCCGGACGGCTTCATGCATTACCCCTTCAACGAGACGACGAGAGAGGGCTGGCAGCGCAAGCCCGACATCCGCAACGCCTACCAGACGCTGGTGCCGCTGGTCGGCCATTCGCCCTGGTCGCCGGCGCTGGGGCCGGCGCACCTGCCCTGGCTCTTCCAGAAGAAGCCGCCGGCGCACTGGCCGGCCATCACCCGGCCGGAAATCTGGTTCTGCTACCGCACCAACCCGGCGATCTCGTCGTGGGACGCGCCCGAAGTGGCCAAGCGCGTCGCCGAGTTCCCCTTCGTCGTGGCCTTCGCCTACACCCACGACGAAACCAACCACATGGCCGACATCCTGCTGCCCGAGGCGACCGACCTCGAAGGGCTGCAGCTGATCCAGATCGGTTCGACCAAGTTCATCGAGCAGTTCTGGAAGCACCAGGGCTGGGCGGTGCGCCAGCCGGTCGCCGACAAGGTCGTCGACAGCATGGACATGACCGACATCGCCACCGAGCTGGCGCGCCGCACCGGCCTGCTCGAGGCCTACAACCAGGCGATCAACCGCGGCGCCGCCGGCTGTGCGCTGGCCACCAACCGCTACGACTATTCTCTCGATCCGGCGCGGCCGCACGCCTGCGAGGAGATCTGGGACGCGGTGGCCAAGGCGGCGAGCGACGATTTGAGCGACGGCGCCGAGGTGCACGGCATCGACTGGTTCAAGGAGCACGGCTTCATGGTCAAGCCGTTCTCGCAGCTCGAATGGTATCTCTATCCGCGCCTCAAGGAGCTCGGCCTGCGCTTCGAGCTGCCCTACCAGGAGCGCATCCTGCGCCACGGCGCCCAGCTCGCGAACCGCCTGCACGAGATCGGCGTGCAGTGGTGGGACAAGCAGCTCGAGGAGTACGAGCCGCTGCCCGGCTACAAGGCCTTCCCCGACATCTTCATCAACTACGCGCGCGAGGTCGGCCGCGATCCCGGCGAATTCCCGCTCTGGGCGCTGACCGCGCGCAGCATGCAGTATTCCTGGGGCGCCAATGTCGGGATCCCGATGATCAACGAGGTGGCGCTGAACATCGCCGGCCACAAGGGCGTCATCGTCAACGCCGCCACCGCCGCCCGCCTGGGCATCGAGGAGGGCGATCCCGTGGTGGTCGAATCGGTCTCCGGCGCGAGCCGCGGCTATGCCGTGCTGCGCCAGGGCATCCGCCCCGACACCATCGTCATGATCGGCCAGTTCGACCACTGGGCGACGCCCTTCGCCAAGGAGTTCCACCTCGCCAGCCTGAACACTGTCGCGCCGATGGCGCTTTCGCTCACCGACGCGACCGGCAGCGGCTCGGACGTGGTGCGGGTCAAGCTCTACAAGGGCGACGGGCCGAAGCGGGTGGACGCGACATGAGGGCGCTGGACAAGCCGATCGCCGTCGCCGGCGTGGCTGCCCGCGCCCGCTGGGGCATGGTGGTCGACGTCAATCGCTGCGTCGGCTGCCAGACCTGCACCATCGCCTGCAAGCACGCCAACGACACCCTGCCCGGCGTGCAATGGCGGCGGGTGCTCGACGTCGAGCGCGGCACCTATCCCGACGTCGAGCGCCTGTTCCTGGTCGTCGGCTGCCAGCATTGCGACGATCCGCCCTGTGTGCCGGTCTGCCCGACCGGCGCCACCGCGCGCCGCGCCGACGGCCTGGTGACCATGGACTACGACTGGTGCATCGGCTGCGGCTACTGCGCGGTCGCCTGCCCCTACCAGGCGCGCACCATCGCCCACGAGATGCGCGCCTATTACGGCGACGCGCCGACCCGCCAGGAACGGGCCGTCGCCCACCCCGAGCGCGTCGGCGTGGCGCAGAAATGCACCTTCTGCCAGGAGCGGGTCGATGCCGGCCTGGCGCGCGGCCTGGTGCCGGGCGTCGATCCCGAGGCGACGCCGGCCTGCGCCGCCGCCTGCATCGCCAGTGCCATTCACTTCGGCGACTTCAGCGATCCGGCGAGCAACGTGTCGCGGCTGGTCGCCGGGAATTCGAGCTTCGTCATGCACGAGGAGCTCGGCACCCGCCCCTCGATCCGCTACCTCTACGAGACGCCGGCGATCCCGGGGCGCGACGCCGAGCCGGCCGAGACCGAGGCGGCGCTCGCCGATCCGGCCCATGCGCTCGCCGGCCTCCGCCAGAGGTTCTGGGATTACCGCGCGGCGATGAACTTCTCGCTGGGCGGGCTTGGCTCGGGCCTCGCGATCATGGCCTATGTTGGCTTTCTCGCCGGCGCCGTGCCCGCGAGCCTGCTGCCCGGCCTCTATGTCCTTGCCGGCATCAGCATGGCGATCGGCCTGCTCTTCGTCTTCTTCGAGATCGGCCGGCAGACGCGCTTCCTCTACGCGCTCCGGCGGCCGCAGAGCTCCTGGATGACGCGCGAGGTCTATGTCGTCTGCGCCTTCTACCCGCTGGCGCTCGCCGACCTGCTGTGGCCGGCGCCGCCGCTGCATGCGGCGGTCGCGCTCGCCGCCCTCGCCTTCCTTTACTGCCAGGCGCGCATCCTGCACGCCAGCCGTGGCATCCCCGCCTGGCGCGCGCCGCTGATGCCCTGGATGCTGGTGGCGACTGGCCTGTTCGAGGGTTTCGGCATCCTTTGCCTCGTCCTCGCGCTGGCCGGGCAGGCGCCTTCCGGCGCACTGGTGCCGGCGCTCGGCTTCGGCCTCGCTGCGATCAATGCCGGGCTCTGGATCGACTACCGGCGCAGCGCCCACGGCTTCCCGCCGCTGGCGCGCCGCGCACTCGGCCGGATCACGCCGCTTCTGCGCCTCGTCGGCCACCTCGCGCCGGCGGCGTCGTTCGCTCTTGCGGCGTTCGCCGCGCCGACGCTCGCCGGCGCCCTGCTCGCGCTCGGGGGAGCGGCGGCCGCCGCCGGCGGCATCCTGTGGAAGTTCGCGGTCATCACCCGCGCTTGCTACCAGCAGGGCTTTGCCCTGCCCAAGCTGCCGCGGCGCGGATCGGGCGCCCTTGCCGCGCCGCCGCTCGCCACGCTGGCCGGCGCCGGGCGGACTTGAAGCAAGAAATCAAGGGAGGACACGTTCGATGGCAGTGAAGGCGGTGCGCGAAAGCAAGGCCGGGACGCGCGGCAAGGGGCCGAAGCCCTTCATGTACGCGCGCGAAGCCGAGACCCTGTCGCGCGACGCGCTGGCGGCGCTGCAGCTGCAGCGGCTGAAGAAGATCGTCCGCCTGGCCTACGAGCGGGTGCCGCACTACAAGCGGGTCTTCGACGCCGCTGGCGTGGCGCCGCGCGACATCCGCGCGCTTGACGATGTCGCCCGGCTGCCCTTCACCGTGAAGAGCGACCTGCGCGACAACTACCCGTTCGGGATGTTCGCCGTGCCGCGCGAGCAGTTGGTCCGCGTGCACGCCTCGTCGGGCACCACCGGCAAGCCGACGGTGGTCGGCTACACCGCGCGCGACATCGACACCTGGAGCGAGCTGATGGCACGCTCGCTGGCCTGCGCCGGCACGCGGCCCGGCATGCTGGTGCACAACGCCTACGGTTACGGCCTGTTCACCGGCGGCCTCGGGGCCCATTACGGCGCCGAGCGGCTCGGCTGCACGGTCGTGCCGATGTCGGGCGGCAATACCGAGCGGCAGATCGTGCTGCTCGACGATTTCAAGGCCGAGGTCCTGTGCGCGACGCCGTCCTACGCGCTCAACATCGCCGAGATGGCCGAGCGCGAGGGCGTCGACCTGCGCCGCGGGCCGCTGAAAGTGGGCGTCTTCGGCGCCGAGCCGTGGAGCGAGGCGATGCGCGCCGAGCTCGAGGCGCGGCTCGGCATCAAGGCGGTCGATATCTATGGCCTGTCCGAGATTCTCGGCCCCGGCGTCGCCAGCGAATGCATCGAGGCGCAGGCCGGCCTGCACGGCTGGGAGGACCATTTCCTGTTCGAGATCATCGACCCCGAGACCGGACGCCCGCTGCCGGCGGGCGGGACCGGCGAGCTGGTCATCACCACGCTGACCAAGGAAGCGCTGCCGATGATCCGCTACCGCACGCGCGACATCACCAGGCTCGACACCAGGCGCTGCGCCTGCGGCCGCACGCACGCGCGCATCCTGCGCGTCACCGGCCGCAACGACGACATGCTGATCATCCGCGGCGTCAACGTCTATCCCTCGCAGGTCGAAGCGGTGCTGGTCGGCTTCCCCGACATCGAGCCGCACTACCAGCTGGTCGTCGAGAAGAAGGGGCCGCTCGACCACCTCACGGTCGAGGTCGAGACGACGGCGGCCGTCGCCGGCGACGAGGCGATGCGCGCCAAGGCGGCGGCGGTGCAGCACCACATCAAATCTATGATCGGCGTCTCTTGCGACGTAGGCGTCAAGCGGCCCGGCGAGTTGCCGCGCTCGCAGGGCAAGGCGGTGCGCGTGCGCGACCTGCGCAAGAAGGGGTGAGTTCCCGGCGATGAAGACCCTGCTCCGCCTCACCCTCAACGGGCGCCCGCGCGAGGACGCGGTGGCGGAGAACATGCTGCTGGTCGACTACATCCGCGAGGTCGCCGGCCTGACCGGCACCAAGCAGGGCTGCGACGGCGGCGAGTGCGGCGCCTGCACCGTGCTGGTCGATGGAGAGCCGCGGCTTGCCTGCATCACGCTCGCCGTCCGCTGCGCCGACCGCCAGGTCGAGACCGTCGAGGCGCTGGCGGCGAACGGGCGCATGTCGCGGCTGCAGCGCGCCTTCCACGAGAGGCTCGGCACGCAATGCGGCTTTTGCACGCCCGGCATGATCATGGCGGCCGAGGCGCTGCTGCGCCGCAACCCGGCCCCGAGCGAGGCCGAGATCCGCGGCGCGCTCGCCGGCAACCTCTGCCGCTGCACCGGCTACGTCAAGATCATCGAGGCGGTGCAGGCGGCGGCGCAGGTGCCGGCGTGACCGCAGCGCGGCAAACCAGGGGTCCCGCCGGCGCGCGCCTGCCGCTGATCGACGGCGTCGAGAAGGTCACCGGCCGCGCCCGCTACACCGCCGATCTCGCCCCGGCCGGCGCCCTGACCGGGCGCATCTTCCGCAGCTCCTGCCCGCATGCCGAGATCGTCGAGCTCGACGTCTCGGCGGCGCGCGCGCTGCCGGGCGTCGTCGCCGTGATCACCGGCGAGGACTGCGACAAGACCTACGGCGTGCTGCCGATCGCCATGAACGAATACCCGCTGGCGCGCGGGCGCGTGCGCTATTGCGGCGAGCCGGTGGCGGCGGTGGCGGCGGTCGATGCGCCGACCGCCGAGCGGGCGCTCGGCCTCATCCGCCTGCGCGTGCGCGAGTTGCCGGCCTATTTCGACGCCGCCAAGGCGCGCGCGCCGGGGGCGGTCGCCATCCACGACGACCGGCCCGACAACGTGCAGCGCAGCGTGCACCACGAGTTCGGCGATGTCGACGCCGGCTTCGTCGCCGCCGACCTGGTGCGCGAGCGCGTCTTCCGCTGCGCCGAGGTCACGCACGCGCATATGGAGCCGCACGCCGCCCTCGCCGCCTGGGACGCCGAACGCGGCGAGCTGACGCTGCATACCGTGTCGCAAGTGCCCTATTACGTGCACCTGATGCTGGCCCGCTGCCTCGATCTGCCGGCCGGCCGCATCCGCGTCGTCAAGCCCTTCGTCGGCGGCGGCTTCGGCGCCCGCACCGAGACGCTCAATTTCGAGATCGTCGCCGCGCTGCTGGCGCGCGCCGCCGGCGGTAGCGTGCGTCTCGAGCTCAGCCGCGAGGAGACCTTCCTCACCCATCGCGGCCGGCCGGAGACCGAGATCAGGCTCAAGCTGGGCTTGAGCCGCGCCGGCAAGCTGACCGCGGCGCAGTGCGAGGTGGTGCAGCGCGGCGGGGCGTATGCCGGCTACGGCATCGTCACCATCCTCTATGCCGGCGCGCTGCTGCACGCCCTCTACGACCTCGCGGCGGTCAAGTACGACGGCTGGCGCGTCTACACCAACACGCCGCCCTGCGGCGCCATGCGCGGCCACGGCACGGTCGACGTCCGCCATGCCTTCGAATGCCTGCTCGACGAGATGGCGGGCGAGCTCGGCCTCGACCCCGTCGCGCTGCGCCGCGCCAATCTGCTGCAAGTTCCGCTGACCACGCCGAACGGGGTCATCGTCAATTCCTGCGGCCTCGGCGACTGCCTCGACTGGGTCGAGCGGGCGAGCGGCTGGCGCGAGCGCAAAGGCAAGTTGCCGCCGGGCCGCGGGCTGGGGATGGCGTGCTCGCATTACGTCAGCGGCGCCGCCAAGCCGGTGCATTGGACCGGCGAGCCGCACGCCGTCGTCAACCTGAAGCTCGACTTCGACAGCGGCGTCACCGTGCTCACCGGCGCCACCGACATCGGCCAGGGCTCGTCGACCATCCTCGCCCAGGCGGTCGCCGAGGTGCTCGGCATCGGCATGGAGAGCCTGCGCGTCGTCGCCAACGACAGCGCGGTGACGCCCAAGGACAATGGCTCCTATTCCTCGCGCGTGACCTTCATGGTCGGCAATGCAGCGATCGACGCCGCGCGCCGGCTCAAGGGCCTGCTCGCCGCCGCCGCGGCCCGCCGGCTCGATGCCCGCCCCGAGGACGTCGATTGCGAGGCCGGCCGCTTCGTCGTGCCCGGCGGCCAGCATCCCGGGCTGCCCTTCGCCGAGGTGGCGCAGGCGGCGCTGGCCGAGCACGGCACGATCACCGTTTCCGGCACCTTCACCGTGCCGGCGGAGTACCAAGGCGGCAAGCAGCGCGGCGGCGCCGTCGGCTCGACGATGGGCTTCTCCTACGCGGCGCAGGTGGTCGATGCCAGCGTCGACCTCGACACCGGCCAGGTCACGGTCAACCGGGTGTGGGTGGCGCACGATTGCGGCTTCGCCATCAACCCGCTCTCGGTCGAGGGCCAGGTGCAGGGCTCGGTCTGGATGGGCATGGGCCAGGCGCTCGGCGAGGAGACGCGCTACGAGCGCGGCCTGCCGCTGCATGCGAGCCTGCTCGAATACAAGGTGCCGACGATCGTCGAATCGCCGCCGATCGAGGTGCACATCGTCGAGAGCCGCGATCCCAACGGCCCGTTCGGCGCCAAGGAGGCGGGCGAAGGGTCGCTAGCCGGCTTCCTGCCGGCGCTGGCCAACGCGGTGGCCGAGGCGCTTGGCCTGCGCTTCGCCGAACTGCCTCTGACGCCCGATCGCGTCGTCGAGGCGCTGACCCGCCGGCGGCGCGAGCAGCGCCTGGCCGCCGCCAGGGGTGCCGCCTGATGCAGGTGTTGCCCGAATTCCGCCTGCTGCACCCGGCCTCGGCGGCCGAGGCGGCGCGGCTCGCCGGCGGCGATTGCACGGCGCGCTTCGTCGCCGGCGGCAGCGACCTGGTGCCCAACCTTCGTGCCGGCCTCGCCGCCACTGGCACGCTGATCGACATCGCCGGCCTGGTCGAACTCGAGGGCATCCGCCCCGAGGCGAACGGCCTTTCGATCGGCGCGAGCGTGTCCCTGACCGAGCTCGCCGACGATGCCACGCTGGCGCGCGACCATCCTGCCCTCGTCGCCGCGGCTACCAGCGTCGCCGGGCCGGCGCATCGCGCGGTCGCCACGCTGGGCGGCAATCTCTGTCTCGATACCCGCTGCCTCTACTACAACCAGAGCCAGTGGTGGCGCGAGAGCAACAAGTACTGCCTGAAATATCGCGGCGACACCTGCCACGTGGCGCCGACCGGCAAGCGCTGCCACGCCGCCTATAGCGGCGATCTCGCGCCGGCGCTGCTGGTCTACGGCGCCGAGGCCGAGATCGTCGGCCCCGATGCGACGCGGCACACGGCACTGGCCGAGCTCTTCGCCGAGGACGGCGCGGCGCACCTGCGCCTCGCCCCCGGCGAGCTGATCGCCCGCATCCACCTGCCGCGCCCGGCGCCGGACTTGCGCAGCGGCTACGACAAGGGGCGGCTGCGCGGCGCCATCGACTTCCCGCTCGCCGGCGTCGCCGCGGCGCTGGCGCGCG
>CAYTWJ010000062.1:0-11956 GCA_964442055.1 uncultured Rhodospirillaceae bacterium
GGCTTCGACGGCGAGGCCGGCCGCCGCGGGCGCGAGATCGAGGATGCGCAGCTCGCGTCCCTTGCGGCCGTAGCCGATCAGCCGGTGGCGGCGCTGCGTGCAGATCTCGGCCACCGCGCCGTACCAGTCGCTGTCGGCGTTGACCACGGCGACGCCGCCCGGCGCCATCACCGCGTCGAAGAGCCGCATCTTGGCGGCGAAATAGGCCTCGACCGTCGGATGGTAGTCCATGTGGTCGCGGCTCAGGTTGGTGAAGGCGGCGGCGCGGATCTGCAGCCCGTCGAGGCGGAACTGGTCGAGGCCGTGGCTCGAGGCCTCGACCGCCAGATGGTCGATGCCGCGCCGCTTGAGCTCGGCGACCGTGCGATAGAGCGTCACCGGATCGGGCGTGGTATGGGCCAGCACCAGCTCGAAGCCGGGCGCCTGCACGCCGAGGGTGCCGAGGCTCGCCGCCTTCTGGCCGAGTCCTTCCCAGAGCTGGCGGGCGAAGCTCGCCACCGAGGTCTTGCCGTTGGTGCCGGTGACGGCGGCGATCGTCGCCGGCTGGGCGCCGAAGAAGCGCGCCGCGGCCTGCGCCAGCCGGCGCCGCGGCTCGGCATCGTCGATCACCGCGACGTCGTCGCGCGGCGCGATCGCGCCGGACCGCGCGAGCACGGCCACCGCGCCGCGCCGCACGGCGTCGTCGACGAAGCGCGCGCCGTCGGTCTTGCCGCCGGCGAGCGCGGCGAACAGGAAGCCCGGACGCACCTCGCGGCTGTCGGCGGTGAGGCCGGCGACCTCCACCTTGCGCGCACCTGTCGGCGCGTCCTCGCCGAAGAGATCAATAAGCCGCAAGTTTGCGCTCCGTCCGGCCGTTGATGTTGACGAACATCGCCTGCCTGATCTCCGCCGCCTGCTCGTCCACCGGCTCGACGCCGAGCAGCGGGGCGATGCGGGCGATGATCCGGCTTGCGGTCGGCGCCGCGGTCCAGCCCGCGGTGGCGAAGCCGTGCGTCTCCTTGGTCGGCTTGGGCTCGTCGAGCAAGGCGAGCACGACATAGCGCGGCGCGTTCATCGGGAAGGCGGCGACGAAGGTATTGAGCAGCGCCTTGCGGTTGTAGCCGCCGCGCGCGTTGACCTTCTCCGAGGTGCCGGTCTTGCCGCCGACCAGGTAGCCGGCGACCATCGCCTTCTTGCCGGTGCCCTCGTCGACCACCAGCCTGAGCAACCGGCGCATGGTGTCGGAGACCTCGGGGCGGACGATGCGGGTGCCGGCTATCGGCTGGGTCGGCTGCTGGCGGATCAGCGTCGCCGGGTGGAGCATGCCGCCGTTGACGATCGCGGCGACGGCCGAGGCCAGCTGCAACGGGCTGACCGACAGACCATGACCGAAGGCGATGGTCATGGTCTCGACCGTCTTCCAGTTGCGCGGCACCAGCGGCGCGCCGATCTCGGGCAGCTCGATCGCCGGCTTGCGCAGCATGCCGAGCCGGGCGAGAAACTCGCGCTGGCCGGCCGGCCCGACATCGAGCGCCATCTTGGCGGCGCCGATGTTCGAGGAATACATGAAAATCTCGGGCACCGAGAGCCAGCGGTTCTTGGCGTGGTCGTCGCGGATGGTGAAACGCGAGATACGGATCGGCGCCGAGGCGTCGTAGCCGCCGTCGAGGCGAACGGTGCCGGCGTCGAGCGCCATCGCCGTCGTCAGCGTCTTCATCGTCGAACCCATCTCGTAGACGCCGAGGGTGACGCGGTTGAAGCGCGCGTCGGCGCCGGCATCGCCGGGCGCCGTCGGGTCGAAGTCGGGCAGCGAGACGAGCGCAAGCACCTCCCCGGTCCGCACGTCGAGCACCAGGCCGCCGGCGCCGATAGCGTTGAAGCGGGCGACGGCGCGCTGCAGCTCGTCGCGCAGCGCGTGCTGCACCCTGACGTCGAGGGCCAGCTCGAGCTTCTGGCCGGCGCGCGCCGGGTCGCGCAGCCAGTCGTCGAAGCTCTGCTCGATGCCGGCGATGCCGCGATTGTCGATGTCGGTGAAGCCGAGCACGTGGGCGGCCAGCGCGCCCTGCGGATAGACGCGGCGCTGCTCGCCCTGGAACTGCAGCCCGGGAATGCCGAGCGCGTTGACGTCGTATTGCTGGCGCGGCGTCAGGTTGCGCCGGAGCCAGACGAAGCTCTTGCCCGAGGTCAGCCTGGCCACCAGTTCGGCCCGGCTCAGCTCGGGCAGCACCCGGACCAATTGGGCCGCCGCCCGCTCCGGATCGAGGACGCGGCGCGGGTCGGCGTAGAGCGAGGCGGTGCGCAGGTTGGCGGCGAGCAGCACGCCGTTGCGATCGACGAGCGGATGGCGGTCGACGAGGGGGATGTCGCGCAGGACTCCGGCGGTGCCGGCGACGCGCGCCAGCGAAGGCTCGCCGCCGCTGCGCAGCAGCGTCAAATCGATCAGCCGCCCGGCGAGAATGGCGAAGGCCAGCGCGAACAGCGCGCCGGCGACGACGATGCGCGTGCGCCCGGCCTCGACCGATTCCTTGGCCGCGCCTTCGAGGCGAATCAGCGACGGCCGCGCCGGCAGATCGGCCGGAGCGACGGGACGGAGGCGGTCGCGCTTGAGCGGCAGACGCATCACCGGGCCCTCCGCTCGCTGGCCAGAATCGCGGCGCCGATGCCGGCGATCGCCGCCGCGCCGGGCTTGGCCCGCGGCCGCGGCGGCTGGTCTTCGTCGCGCGCCGGCGGCTCGGCCGGATCGAGGCGCAGCCGTTCCTGGCGCACCGGCAGCTCGGCGAGGCCGACGATCTGCCGCGCCGTCAGCGGCACCATCTCGAGGTGGCGCAGGGCCTTGTCCTGCAGCGCCTCGGGCCGGCTGAGGTAGCTCCACTCGGCGTGCAGCACGCTGATGTTCTCGCGCTCCTGCGCCACCGCGCGACTGAGCTCGGCCAGCTCGTCCTCGAGGCGCTGCACCTCGTAGGCGAGCTGGTAGAGGCCGAACGACATGCCGCCGGCCAGCGCGAGGGCAAACGCCGACAGGAGCCGGGTCATGCGGCGAGCTCCCCCGGGAGCTCGGCCGGCCAGGCCGGCGCGGCGGTGCGCTCGGCGGCGCGCAGCCGCGCCGAACGCGCGCGCGGATTGGCGGCGATCTCGGCCGCCCCGGGCGTGCGGACGCCGCCGAACAGCAGGCGGAACGACGGCGCGCGCTCGGCGCCGGGCGCCGCCGGCAGATGGCGCGAGGGCGCCGGGCGGCGGCCGCTGCGGCGGGCGAGGAAGCGCTTGACGATGCGATCCTCGAGCGAATGGAAGGCGACGACGGCAAGGCGGCCGGTCGGGCGGAGCAGCCGCTCGGCGGCGGCGAGGCCGCGCTCGAGCTCGCCGAGCTCGTCGTTGACCCGGATGCGCAGCGCCTGGAAGGTGCGCGTTGCCGGATGCTGGCCGGGTGCGCCGCGCACGACGCGGGCGATGATGGCGGCCAGCTCGCCGGTACGGCGGATCGGCTGTTTCGCCCGAGCGGCGACGATGGCGCGTGCCACGGCGCGGGCGCGACGCTCCTCGCCGTAGCGGTAGATGATGTCGGCGAGTTCGGCCTCGGACGCTTCGTTCACCAGCTCGGCGGCGTCGGGCCCCGACTGTTCCATGCGCATATCGAGCGGTCCGTCGGCGGCGAAGGAGAAGCCGCGCTCGGGGCGGTCGAGCTGCATCGAGGAGACGCCGATATCGAGCGTCACGCCGTCGACCGCGTCGACGCCTTCGCCGGCGAGCAGCTGCTCCATCTCGCCGAATCGCCCGGCGAGCAGCTTGAGCCGCCCGGCGAACGCCTCTTCGACCGCGCGCCCGGCGGCGATCGCCGCCGGATCGCGGTCGATGCCGAATACGCGGCAGGCGGCGGCCGCGAGCAGCGCCTGGGCGTAGCCGCCGGCGCCGAAGGTGCCGTCGACATAGACCTTGCCCGCCGCCGGCGCCAGCGCCTCGACGACCTCGGCCATCAGCACCGGGCGATGAAGCGGCGCGCTCATCCGCGGCCTCCGCTGCGGATCAGGGCACGGCTCTTCTCGATCGCGTCGCGCTGGCGCTCCTGCCAGCGGTCGGGGCGCCAGATCTGAAAATTGCCGTAGCGGCCGACGAACACGGCGGCATCGTCGAGCCCGGCATGGGCGATCAGCTCCTCGGGCAGCAGGATGCGCCCCTCGCCGTCGAGCGCGAGCCGGCGTACCAGTGGCATCACGGCGTCGATCATGTAGTCGCGCTCGGGGCTGAGCGGCGGCAGCGTCTCGATGCGCCGGTTGAGCTCGGCGAGATAGTCCTCGCCGGCGCCGTCGATGGCGTTCTGGTCGAGCGAGGGGAAGAGCAGCACCGCATCGCCCGAGCCGCGACGGGCCAGCACGGCGCGAAAATCGGCCGGCACCGACACCCGACCCTTCCGGTCGATCCGGTTGGTGTGGGTGGAGATGAAAAACTGCTCCAAGCGGCTCCCCTCAGCGCTCCCCTGGGGCGCCTGGCGAGGCACCCTCCCTGCCCCGTCGCCCTCCGCCGGACGTCAGCGCCCTTGGGCCGCTGCTGGGACAGTATGGGATAACATGGGATTGCATGGGCAGTCAATGACATGACCGGTTAAAACTCTGTTAATGCAAAGACTTCATCGAAAGATCGTCGCCGATGTTCTTTGTTTGTTCCGAAAATCCGGGGAGCCGAGCGCGGTTTTCTTGCGCGCGGAATGGGGCGAAATCTTGTTCGCCCAAGGTTCCGAGTTTGTCGGCGGACAAGACGCGGGGCGGCGCCCGCCACTCAGAGTGTCGCCTGAACGAGCCGGACGGCGAGCGAGCCGAGAAAGAACGAGCTTGCCGCGAATGCGCACAGATCGCCGACGCGGCGATAGGCGTTGTCGAGCGCGGCCGGAACGAGGCGGCTGGCGACCGTGTCGACCGGCCGCTCGCCGGGACGGAGGCAGCACCACAGCGTGCTGCGCCGCCAATCGCGGACGGCATGTTGCAAACGTACGATGTGCAGCGCGCAGGCGCCCATGCCGAGGATGATCGCCTCGGCCTTCAGCGCCATTCCGAAGTCGAAGGAGAAGGCGACAAAGACCACGCTCGCCGCAAGCGCCCACAAGCTGGCCGCGCGCAGCGCCAGGACCTCGGCGAGGCGCCCGATATCTGGCTTGGTGCGAGGCGGCATGGCGGGGCTTCCCGGCACGTGACGCCCCGCATCATCGCCAGCAGATTCTAATAAAAAGTTAGCCAAAAGAGATGAAGCGCCAGATGGCCTGTAAGCCGGGTTCTGTGCACCGGCCGAAGGCCGGGCGATGGCCATTCCTCTGGGACGCCCGTCGCCGGGCGCCTCGCGCGACCTACCCGGGCGGCGGGCTGGAAACCGCCCCGCCCGCCGGCGAACCGGCGGACCGCCGCCCCTACTTGGTCTTGCTCCCGGTGGGGTTTGCCCTGCCACCGCCGTTACCGGCGGCGCGGTGCGCTCTTACCGCACCCTTTCACCCTTGCCGGCCGGCGGCGAGGCCGCGGGCCGGCGGTTTGCTTTCTGTGGCACTTTCCCTGGGGTCGCCCCCGCCGGGCGTTACCCGGCACCGTGCTTCCATGGAGCCCGGACTTTCCTCACCCCGCATCTGCGGAGCGCAGCCATCCGGCCATCTGGCGCTCTCATGCACTTAAGACCGCGCCGGGCCGCGGTCAAGCCGCCGGTTCGACGAGATGATGAATCAGGCTCAGCGTCTCGGCGTCGGCCTGCCCGTCGATCTGCGCCGGCCGGAAATGGCGCTGGAAGGCGGCGACCACGGCCGCCGTCGCCGCGTCGTAGACGCCGGTGCCCTCTATGCCGTAGCCGATCGCATCGAGCGCGATCTGCAGGTCGAGCACCGCCGCCCCGCGCGCGCCCGGCGCCAGGACCGGCGCGTTCGGCGACGGCTGGAAGGCCGCGGCCGGCCAGAGGCCGAGGCCGGCGCGGGCCAGCCGCGCCCAGTCGAACAGCTCGCCCGGATCCTGCTTGCGCAGCGGCGCCACATCGGAATGGCCGAGCACCCGCTCGCGCGGAATGCGACGGCGGCCGACGATGTCGAGCGCCAGCGCGACCAGCGCCGCCATCTGCGCTTCCGGGAAGGGGCGGTAGCCGAATTCGTGGCCCGGATTGACCAGCTCGACGCCGATCGAGCGGGCATTGATGTCGATGGCGCGCCGCCAGCTCGCGACCCCGGCATGCCAGGCCCGCCGCTCTTCGGCGACCAGGCGCCAGGGCGTGCCGTCCTCCTCGATCAGGTAATGGGCGCTGACCCGCGCGGCGGGATCGCACAGCCGCTCGAGCGCCGCCGCGGCGTCGGGCATGCCGGTGTAATGGATGAGCAGGATGTCGATCGCCTGCCCTGGAGGGCGGGCGTCGTGGTTGGGCGAGGGCCGCTCGCGCACCGGCCGCGCTCTCAGTCGAGCCGCCGCGCGGCGAGCTCGGGCTGGCGCAGGGTGATGACGAGCACGCCGACGATGGTCAGCACGCTGCCCAGAAGCATTTTCGTCGTCAGCACGTCGCCCATCATGGTCACGCCCCAGACTATGCCGAAGATCGGCGCCAGCGTTAAGGTCGGCGCGACCAGCGACACCGGATAGCGGCCGAGCAGATAGTACATGCCGCCGTGGCCGAAGACCGAGGCCCCGAACGCGCTGTAGGCGACGGCGCCCCACAAGAGCCACTCGGCGCTGGCCATCGCCGCGAGCTGCCCCTCCTCGACCGGCAGCGAAGCCAGCAGCAGTCCGGGCGCGCTGACGACCGCGATCCAGGCCTGCAGGTTGAAGACGCCGATGCCGTCGAGGCGGCGCATCAGCACCGTCGACAGCGACATCATGGTGACGGCGACGGTGATCAGCAGCACCGCGTCGATATAGCCGAAGACGCGCGGGTCGAAGCTCATCACGACCACGCCGCCGAAGGCGAGCGCGATGCCGAGGATGCGCCGCCAGCGGATGCGCTCCTTGAGCAGGAGCACGGCGAGGATGGTCGCGATCGGGATGCCGAGCTGGGTCACCACCGCGATCGCGGTGATGTCCCCGGCCAGCTTGACGCCGGTGAACATCAGCGCGAAGTGCAGCACCCCGCCGAACAGGCAGATCGCCAGCACCGGGCCGAGCTGGCCGCGCGGCAGGCGCAGGAACGGGAACAGCGCCAGCGCCACCATGAGGAAGCGCAAGCCGCTGAACCAGATCGGCGGGAAATGCCCGACGCCGACCTTGGCGGCGACGAAATTGAAGCCCCAGACCGCGTTGATGAGCAGCGCCAGCGTGAGATCCTGGGGCCTCATGGCGCCCCGCCCGGCCCGCTGCGACACCCCGCGCGCGGGCGCGCCGCGCCACAAGTCGGCCTCCTGCTCATGGCGCGCACCGATCCTTCGCCTCGCCCCGCAACCGGGCGGCGACCTTATCGCGCCTCGGCCCGGCCCTGCCAGCCGCCGAGCCCCGGTAAAATTGCAAGGCATGCATGCTGCGACGGGCGGCATCGATGTTGACAAAATATCAACAAATTGTCAGCGTCGGCGATCAGTCCGCAGACAGGGAGAACGGCATGCAGGCCGCCGCCAAGGCAGCGTGGGAATTCTGGATCGACCGCGGCGGCACCTTCACCGACATCGTCGGCCGGCGCCCGGACGGCTCGGTCGTCACCCACAAGCTCCTCTCCGAGAACCCGGAACGTTATCGCGACGCGGCGATCCAGGGCATCCGCGACCTGCTCGGTGTGAAACCGGGCGAACCGCTGCCGAGCGAGCGCATCGCCGCCGTCAAGATGGGCACCACCGTCGCCACCAACGCGCTGCTCGAGCGCAAGGGCGATCGCACCGTGCTGGTGGTGACGCGCGGCTTCCGCGACGCGCTGCGCATCGGCTACCAGACGCGGCCCAAGCTGTTCGAGCTGCACATCGTGTTGCCCGAGATGCTCTACGAGCGGGTGATCGAAGTCGACGAGCGCGTCGGCGCGCACGGCGAGGTGCTGACGCCGCTCGACCTCGCCGCGACGCGGCGCGAGCTCGCGGCGGCCTTCGCCGCCGGCATCCGCTCCTGCGCGGTGCTGTTCATGCACGGCTACCGCTTCCCGGCGCACGAGGCCGCCGTGGCGGCCGCCGCGCGCGAGATCGGCTTCAGCCAGGTCTCGGCCAGCCACGAGGTCAGCCCACTGATGAAGCTGGTCAGCCGCGGCGACACCACCGTGGTCGACGCCTATGTCTCGCCGATCCTGCGCCGCTATGTCGATCTGGTGGCCGGCCAGCTCGGCGGCACGCGGCTGATGTTCATGCAGTCGAACGGCGGCCTCGCCGACGCCCGCTTCTTCCAGGGCAAGGACTCGATCCTCTCCGGCCCGGCCGGCGGCGTCGTCGGCGTGGTCAAGACCGCCGGCCAGGCCGGCTTCTCGCGCATCATCGGCTTCGACATGGGCGGCACCTCGACCGACGTCAGCCATTTCGACGGCGAGTACGAGCGCGCCTTCGAGACCCTGGTCGCCGGCGTGCGCATGCGCGCGCCGATGATGCTGATCAACACCGTCGCCGCCGGCGGCGGCTCGATCCTGCATTTCGACGGCAGCCGCTACCGCGTCGGCCCCGATTCGGCCGGGGCCAATCCCGGCCCGGCCTGCTACCGCCGCGGCGGGCCGCTCACCGTCACCGACGCCAACGTCATGCTCGGCAAGCTGCATCCCGGCTTCTTCCCCAAGGTGTTCGGGCCCGGCGCCGACGCGCCGCTCGACGCCGACGCGGTGCAGCGCCGCTTCGCCGCGCTGGCCGACGAGATCCGCGCCGCCACCGGCGATGCGCGCCGGCCCGAGCAGGTCGCCGAGGGCTTCCTCGCCATCGCCGTCGAGAACATGGCCAACGCCATCAAGAAGATCTCGGTGCAGCGCGGCTACGATGTCACCCGCTACGTGCTCAACTGCTTCGGCGGTGCCGGCGGCCAGCATGCCTGCCGGGTGGCGGATGCGCTCGGCATGACCCGGGTGCTGATTCATCCGCTGGCCGGTGTGCTTTCGGCCTACGGAATGAGCCTCGCCGACATTCGCAGCCTGCGCCAGGAGACCATCGAGCGGCCGCTGACCGAATCGCTGCTGCCCGAGATATCAAATCACCTGGCAGCCCTCGGCGCGCAGGTGCGGGCCGAGATCGAAGAGCAAGGGGTGGACCGCGGGCGGATCAGCGTTCTCGAACGGGTGCATCTGCGCTACGAGGGCACCGATACCGCCATGATCCTGCCGGTAGCCGGCGTCGACGCCATGGCCGAAGCCTTCGCCGAAATCCACCGCCAGCGGTTCGGCTTCGTCATGACCGGCCGCCGGCTGATTGTCGAGGCGATCTCGGTGGAGGCCATCGGCGCCAACGAAGCGGCCGCGGATCACGCGCCGCAGGGGGCCGGGCGCGCCGGTCCCGCCGACAAGGTGAGCGCGCCGGTGCCCCTGGACCACCTGCCCGCCTGGTTCGAAGGCTGGCGGTCAACGCCCCTCTACGGGCGCTCCCAACTGACCCCGGGCCAGGCCGTCGACGGCCCGGCGGTGATCGTCGAGGCCAACGCCACCACCGTGGTGGAGCCGGGCTGGCGCGCCGTGGTCAGCGGCCAGGGCCAGCTGTTGCTGGCCCGCGTTGGACAACGCCCGCACCGGCACGCAGTCGGAACCTCGGCCGATCCGGTGATGCTGGAGGTGTTCAACAATCTGTTCATGTCCATTGCCGAGCAAATGGGGGCGACGCTGGCCAACACCGCCCATTCGGTGAACATCAAGGAGCGGCTCGATTTTTCCTGCGCGATTTTCGATCACACGGGCGGTCTGGTCGCCAACGCCCCCCATATGCCGGTGCACCTGGGTTCGATGGGTGAAAGCATCAAGGCGGTGATCCGCGAGCGCAGCGGCACCATGAAGCCGGGCGATGTTTACGGCCTCAATGCCCCCTACAACGGCGGCACCCACCTGCCCGACGTCACCGTCATTTCGCCGGTGTTCGATGCGCAGGGCCAGGAGATCCTGTTCTTCGTCGGCTCGCGCGGGCACCACGCCGACATTGGAGGCATGAGCCCCGGTTCGATGCCCCCCGACAGCAAGACCGTCGATGAGGAGGGCGTGCTCATCGACAACGTCCTTCTGGTCGAGGGCGGCCGGCTGTGCGAGCGCGAGATCCGCACGCTCTTGGCATCGGGGCGGTGGCCGGCCCGCAACCCCGAGCAGAACTTGGCCGATCTCCGCGCCCAGATCGCCGCCAACGAGAAAGGAGTCCAGGAACTGAGGGCCATGGTCGACCACTTCGGGCTCGATGTGGTGCAGGCCTACATGGGCCACGTCCAGGACAATGCCGAAGAGCAGGTGCGCCGCGTGCTCGACCGGCTCACCGACGGCCAGTTCGCTTACGAGATGGACGACGGCTCGGTGATCCGGGTGAGGATCGCCGTCGACCGCACCCAGCGCACCGCCACCATCGACTTCACTGGAACCTCTGCCCAGCGCCCCAACAACTTCAATGCCCCCTCGTCCGTGTGCAAAGCGGCGGTCCTTTACGTCTTCCGCACCCTTGTCGACGACGACATTCCGCTCAATGCCGGCTGTCTCAAGCCGCTCAACATCGTCATTCCGGAAGCCTCGATGCTCAACCCCCGCTACCCCGCGGCGGTGGTGGCCGGCAACGTCGAGACGTCCCAGTGCATTGTCGATGCCCTTTACGGGGCGCTGGGCGTGCTGGCTGCGTCTCAGGGAACCATGAACAACTTCACCTTCGGCAATGACCGCTACCAGTACTA
This sequence comes from uncultured Rhodospirillaceae bacterium, assembly GCA_964442055.1. GTDB lineage: Bacteria > Pseudomonadota > Alphaproteobacteria > Ferrovibrionales > Ferrovibrionaceae > CAYTWJ01. The sequence continues at coordinate 10,725 of CAYTWJ010000062.1, forward strand.
CGAGACCCTGTGCGGCGGGTCCGGCGCCGGCCCCGATTTCGACGGCACCGATGCCGTCCACACCCACATGACCAACTCGCGCCTCACCGACCCCGAGGTGCTGGAATGGCGGTTCCCGGTACTGGTCGAAAGCTTCGCCATCCGCCGCGGCAGCGGTGGCAAGGGTCGCCACCGGGGCGGCGACGGCGTGGTCCGCCGCATCCGCTTCAACGAAGCGATGTCGGCCGCGATTCTCTCCTGTCACCGGCGGATTGCCCCATTCGGCATGGCCGGCGGCGGCCCGGGCCAGTGCGGCCGCAACTACGTGGTGCGCGCCGACGGCTCGCAGCAGGATCTCGGTGCCACCGACAGCACGCTGATGAACCCAGGCGACGTGTTCGTCATTGAAACCCCGGGCGGTGGCGGTTTTGGCCCACCGGCGGGCCTGCCGTGAGCCATCCTGAGCGATCGCGGGCCAGGGTCCGCGGCCGCCGCGACAGTGCGCGCCACCGATGCAACTGACCCAGCGCGCTCACCAACGTCGTCCCGCTGCTCCCCTACTTTGACGCAAGAATCCGTTAAGTATAGATTCCGTGCGGCGAATCCGGGGGCGGATCGATCGTCAGGGGAGAGCGCGTGAACAGGGTCTGGGGATTGCGAGGGTCGGTGGCCCTGGCGGTGGTGGTGGTTGGGCTGGCCGCAGACGCCATCGCCAAGCCCTTGCAGGAGGAGCTTCAGGGGCTCCTCGCCAGCCATCCCGACATTCGCGCCCGCGAGGCCGCCGTCGCCTCAGCCCGAAGCGGCGTCGACCGCTCCTACGCGGGCTATCTTCCCAGGCTGGACATCACCGGCGAGACCGGCCTCAAGATCATCCGCGCCATCGCAGGTTCGCGCCGCCCGGCTCACCGTCGAGGTGGCTGAATACACGCTGTCGGGCACCCGCCAGAACGTCCTGTTCGATGGGATCAACGCCTACATCGAAGTGCTTAGGCAGCGGCGCCTCGTCAACCTGAGCCGTACCAGCGAACAGACCATCATGCGCCAGCTCAACCTGGAGGACGAGCGGGTGCAGCGAGGTGCCGGCATTGCCGTCGACGTCCTGCAGGCGAAATCCCGATTGCAGATCGCCAAGGAGCGCCGGGTTGCGTTCGAAGGGGCGCTGGCGGACGCGACGACGCGCTATCTGCAGGTGTTCAACGAGAGCCCCGATGTTGCAAGCATGGTCGAGCCGACGCCACCTCTCGACCTGCTAC
>CAYTWJ010000063.1:0-5803 GCA_964442055.1 uncultured Rhodospirillaceae bacterium
TGCCCGGCCACATGAACGTGCTGCTGGCCGAGGCCAACGTGCCCTACGACGAGGTCTTCGAGCTCGAGGAGATCAACCCCGAGTTCCAGTCGGCCGACGTCGCCTTCGTCATCGGCGCCAACGACGTCACCAACCCGGCGGCGCGCGACGACCCCAAGAGCCCGATCTTCGGCATGCCGATCCTCGACGTCGACAAGGCCAAGACCGTGCTGTTCGTCAAGCGCTCGATGGGCTCGGGCTATGCCGGCATCGACAACGAGCTGTTCTACAAGGACAACACGATGATGCTGCTGGCCGACGGCAAGAAGATGGTCGAGGACATCGTCAAGGCGCTGTGAGCCGCGTCGCCGCGCCCGGCGGCACCCCGAAAAAGCGAAAGCCGCCCGGTTGGGCGGCTTTGTCTTTTGGCCGTCGGGCGGCGGCCCGGGCTCAGGCCAGGCCCTCGCGCTGGGCGCGCTTGCGGGCCAGCTTGCGGGCCCGGCGCACGGCCTCGGCCTTCTCGCGCGCGCGCCGCTCGGACGGCTTCTCGTAGTGGTTGCGCAACTTCATCTCGCGGAAAATCCCCTCGCGCTGCATCTTCTTCTTCAGCGCCTTGAGGGCCTGATCGACGTTGTTGTCGCGGACCATTACCTGCACGGGATTGCTCGTCCTTTGCTGTTAAGCCTGTCGCCTGCCGTCTGCGGTCAGGGGGCGGGTTCTAGCACAACCGGCGGCTCTTGGGAAGCCGCCGTTGGGCGGCGGTAACCTCTTGGAAATATTTGGCCGCCGCGGCCGCGCCGGCCCTTTGACCGGGGCCGGGGCGGCGGCCATATTCTGCCCATGGCCATCCTGAAAATCGCCCGCATGGGCCACCCGGTGCTGGCCCGCCCGGCCGACCCCGTGCCCGATCCGACCGCGCCGGCCGTGCGCCGCCTCGTCACCGACATGATCGAGACCATGGCCGACGCCGAGGGGCTCGGCCTGGCGGCGCCGCAGGTCCACGTGCCGCTCCGGGTGGTGGTCTTCCACGTTCCTGGCGAGCGAGCGACGGCGGCCGAGCCGACGCATCCCCTCACCGTGCTGGTCAACCCCGAGGTGGCGCCGCTCGGCGACGACAAGGACGAGGGCTGGGAGGGCTGCCTGTCGGTGCCCGGCCTGCGCGGGCTGGTGCCGCGCTACCGGCGCGTCCGCTATGCCGGCTACACGCCCGAGGGCGGGCGCATCGAGCGCGAGGCCGTCGGCATGCACGCCCGCGTCGTCCAGCACGAATGCGACCATCTCGACGGCGTGCTCTACCCCCAGCGCATGGCCGACCTCGGCCAGCTCGTCTTCACCAGCGAGCTCAGGCACCGCCTGGCGCCGGCCGAGGCCGAGGCCGCGGAGGCCGACCGATGAGCGAGCATCTTCTGGCCGAGAAGCGGCGCATCCTCGCCGCGGCGCTGCCCCACGTCGCCTTCGACGGCTGGAGCGGCGGGCTGATCGCGCGCGCCGCCGCCGAGGCCGGGCTCGACCCCTCGGTGGCCCTGCGCGCCTTCCCCGAAGGGCCGATCGACCTGGTCTCGTTCTGGATCGCCGAGGCCGACCGGCAGATGCTCGACGAGCTGGCGCGGCGCGACCTCGCGGCGATGAAGGTGCGCGAGCGCATCGCCGCCGCGATCCGCATCCGCCTCACCCAGCAGGCGCCGCACCGCGAGGCGGTGCGCCGCGCGCTCAGCCTCGAGGCCCTGCCCCGCCACGCGCCGGCGGCGCTGGCCGCGCTCTACCGCACGGTCGATGCGATCTGGTACGCCGCCGGCGACACCGCCACCGACTGGAACTTCTACAGCAAGCGCCTGCTGCTGGCCGGCGTCTATTCCTCGACGCTGCTGATCTGGCTCGACGACCGCTCGGAAGGGCTGGCCGCGACCTGGGCCTTCCTCGACCGGCGCATCGACGACGTGATGCAGATCCAGAAGCTGCGCGGCCGGCTCGACCGGCTGGTCGGCCGGCTGCCCGATCCCCTCGGCCTGCTGCGCCGGCGGGCCTAGAGCCGCGGCGCCTGCCCGAGCGGGTAAAGCCGCGTCACGTGGCCCATCTTGCGGCCGGGCCGCGCCTCGGCCTTGCCGTAGAGGTGCAGCTTGGCGGCCGGGTCGCGCAGGATCTCGGGCCAGCGCGCCGCCTCGTCGCCGAGCAGGTTCTGCATCACCGCGTCGGCATGGCGCTCGGGCGAGCCGAGCGGCAGGCCGCAGACCGCCCGCACCTGCTGTTCGAACTGGCTGGTGGTGCAGGCCTCGATCGTCCAGTGCCCGGAATTGTGCACTCGCGGTGCCAGCTCGTTGACCAGCAGGTTGCCGTCGGCGGTGACGAACATCTCGACCGCCAGCAGTCCGACGACGCCGAGCCGCTCGGCGATGCGTCGGGCCAGGTCGTCGGCCGCGGCGGCGATGGTGGCCGAAATCGGCGCCGGGGCGATGGTGGTGGCGAGGATGTGGCGCTCGTGGCGGTTCTCGACCGGCACATAGGCCGCCGTCGCGCCGTCGGCGCCGCGCCCGACGATCACCGAAATCTCCATCGTGAAGGGCACGAAGGCCTCGACGATGCAGGGCGCCGGGCCGAGCCGCGTCCAGGCCGCCGGCGCTTCGGCCGGCGTCGGGATCGGCGCCTGGCCCTTGCCGTCATAGCCCATGCGCCGGGTCTTGAGCACCGCCGGCGTGCCGATCCGCGCCAGCGCCGTTTCGAGATCGGCCGGCGAATCGACGCGCCCATAATCGGCGGTGCCGCCGCCGAGCCCGCGCACGAAATCCTTCTCCAGCAGGCGGTCCTGGGTGACGCGCAGCACCTCGGCGCCGGGATGCACCGGCACGCGGCGCGCCAGCCATTCGACCGTCGCCACCGGGATGTTCTCGAACTCGAAGGTGACGACGTCGACCGCCGCCGCGAAGGCCTCGAGCGCCGCCTCGTCCTCGAAGGCGCCGACGGTCGCCGCCGCCGCCACCTGAGCCGCCGGGCTGTCGGCTTCGGGGCAGAAGACATGGCAGCGATAGCCGAGCGCGGCCGCGGCCAGCGCGATCATGCGGCCGAGCTGGCCGCCGCCGAGAATGCCGATGGTCGAGCCGGGCGGCACCGGCGGCATGTCGGTCCCGCCCGTCAGGCGTCGTCCTTCGGCGCCTTGGCGACGGCGCGCGTCTGCCGCGTCCGCCAGGTGGCGAGGCGGCGGGCCACCGCGGCGTCTTGAAGCGCGATCACCGCCGCGGCGAGCAGGCCGGCATTGACCGCGCCGGCGCGGCCGATGGCCAGCGTGCCGACCGGGATGCCGGCCGGCATCTGGGCGATCGAGAGCAGGCTGTCGAGCCCTTTGAGCGTGCGGCTTTCCACCGGCACGCCGAAGACGGGCAGGGTGGTCATCGCCGCGGTCATGCCGGGCAGGTGCGCGGCGCCGCCGGCGCCGGCGATGATGACCTTGAGGCCGCGCTCGGCGGCGCCGGCGGCATAGGCGTAAAGCCGCTGCGGCGTGCGGTGCGCCGAGACGATGCGGCTCTCGAAAGCGACGCCGAGGGCGGCGAGGGTGTCGGCCGCGTGCTTCATGGTCGACCAGTCGGACTGGCTTCCCATGATGATGCCGACGACGGGTTTGGCGCGGCGGGGCATGCGGCTGGCTCGCGGCTGGCAGGCGAAAGGCGGGGATTATACGGGTCGGCGGCGGCGAGTAAAGGCGGCCCCGGGCTGGGTCGCGTTAAGCTTCCGTTAACCACTGGCCGGCGACGATGGCCGATCGAGACCGAATGCCGCGAGCGGCAGGAATCGGGGAGATCCGCCATGAAGATCGGCGAGCGACGGCCGGTCGCCGGCCCGGCCGGCCCGGGATCGCGCGCGACCTCGCGCGGGCCCGCCGCCGCGTCGCCGCTGCCGCCGCGCGCCCCGGCGGCGACGGCTTCGATCCTGGGCATCCCCGAAGGCGAGCTGACCCCGAAGGTGCGCGACGCGATCATGGCGCTGATGCGCGAGGTCGAATCGCTGCGCCGCGAGCTCGACCGCCACAAGGCCCGCCTCGCCGAGGTCGAGCGGCTCGCCGACCAGGATGCGCTGGTCGAGGTGCACAACCGCCGCGCCTTCGTGCGCGAGCTGGCGCGCGTCATGTCCTACACCGAGCGCTATGGCGGCGCGGCCAGCCTGCTCTATTTCGACCTCAACGAGCTGAAGGCGATCAACGACGCCTTCGGGCACGCCGCCGGCGACGCGGCGCTCAAGCAGGTGGCCGAGAGCCTGCTGCGCAACGTGCGCGATTCCGACCTGGTCGGGCGGCTCGGCGGCGACGAGTTCGCCGTCATCCTCGCCCAGGTCGACGAGGAGCGCGCGCTCGACAAGGCCAAGGACCTGGCGGCCGCGATCATGGGCGCGCCGCTGCTGTGGGACGGCCGGGCGATCCAGCTCGTCGTCGCCCACGGCGTCTGCGCGCTCAGGCCGGGCGACGAGCCGGGCCATGCGCTGGCCCGCGCCGACGCGGCGATGTACTCGCACAAGGCCAGCCTCAAGAGCGCGGATTTCTGAACCGCCGGTCAGGCGATGATGTCCGGCAGCAGCATGTTCTCCAGCCGGATGATCTGGTCCTTGAGCAGGAGCTTGCGCTTCTTCATCCGCTGCAGCTGCACGTGATTATGGCTGCCGGCCTCGGCCAGCACGCCGATGGCGTCGTCGAGGTCGCGATGCTCGGACTTGAGCTCCTCGAGCTTGCGGCGCACCGCTTCGAGATCGATGTCCTGGCTGATCGTCATGAAGCCCATTGGCCCCGCCGGTCGTCGCCGGGCGGGAGCGAATATCCTATCATCTCGCACCGCCCCGCCCAAGCGTCGGGCGCGGTCCGCGCCGATGCCCGTGGCGCGGCGAATTCAGGGCAAGTCATTGACATATAATAGTAATCAGACTCGCAATCCGCTCTGGGACTTCGCCATCGAGATGTATGCGCGGCCGGGCGTCGAGGCGGCTTGCCTGCGCCTCCAGGACGAGGCGGGGCTCGACGTCATGCTGCTGCTCTTCTGCCTGTGGCTGGCCGCGGCCGGCTACGGGCGCATCGGCGCGGCGGAGCTGGTCGAGGCGATGGCCGCGACCCGCCGCTGGCGCGAGGACGTGATCCAGCCGCTGCGCCGGGTCCGTCGCGCGCTGAAGGGCCATCTCGCCGGGGTGCCGGCCGAGCCGGCCGCGGCGCTGCGTCGCGACATCGGCGCCTGCGAGCTGGCCGCCGAGCGCATCAGTGCCGACCTGCTTTTCGGCTGCGTCCGCCGCGCCCCCGACGCCGCCGTGACGCCTGCGGCGTCGGCCAGGGCCAATCTCGACGATTACGTCGCCGCCGCCGGTGCCCGGCTGACCGAACCGCTCACGTATGCCTTGGCGCTCCTGGCCCGGGCGGGCGGCTAATCGCTGGCACGGCGCGCGGCGAGATTCGCCGCGGCGCCAAGATCCTCGCCCCAGCGGCGGACCACGCCGGCATCGAGGCCGAAAAGGTCGAGCACGCGCCCGACCGTCTGGTCGACGATGTCCTGCACGCCGGCCGGCCGGGCGTAGAAGGCCGGCACCGGCGGGGCGACGATCGCCCCCATCTCGGCAAGCTGGAGCATGGTGCGCAAGTGCCCGCTGTGCAGCGGGGTTTCGCGCACCAGCAGCACCAGCCGCCGCCGCTCCTTGAGAACGACGTCGGCCGCGCGCGTGAGCAGGTTGCTGGTGACGCCGGTCGCCACCTCCGACATTGAGCGCACCGAGCACGGCGCAATCACCATGCCCAGCGTGCGGAACGAGCCCGAGGCGATCGCCGCGCCGACATCGCCGACCGCATGGCGCACCGTCGCCAGCG
>CAYTWJ010000063.1:5813-8833 GCA_964442055.1 uncultured Rhodospirillaceae bacterium
GCCAGCGCCTGCACATCGGCGGGCTTCCAGTCGGTCTCGTAGGCCAGCGTCATTTCCGCGGCCCGGCTCATCACCAGGTGCGTCTCGATGCCGAGATCGCGAAGCACTTGCAGCAACCGCACGCCGTAGATCGCGCCCGACGCCCCGGAAATGCCGACGATCAGACGCTGATTCGTTTCCGCCATGCCGGCATCCTAGCGGCTCGGCCGGCGGCGGTCCAAGCACTCCGGGGCTGACAGAAATGCGTCATCGTGCTTACATTTGTCAGTGCCCCGTTGCGCACCGGCGCGACGCCTTCGACCTGCCACGGAGGAGATGCGAATGACCATGCAGGCGCACATCCAGCAACTGCTTGAAAAGCATGCCAATCTGGATCACGCGATCGAGGAAGAGACCCAGCGCCCCCATCCGGACAACATTCTCATCAACGAATTGAAGAAGCAGAAGCTGCGAATCAAGGACGAGATCAACCGCCTGCAGCTCACGCACTAGGCCGCACGTCGCGGCCGGGGCGCCGGCATGGCCGGTGCCCTGTCGAAGAATGACACAAGGGCCTTGGCGGCCCGAACGGTCGCCGGGAAAGAGGACAAGCGCATTTTCGCCCGCTAGCCGCGATCGTTTGGCAACCCGAACAGCTCCACTGCGGCGGCGACCCCGCGCAGGTCGTGCCTGCCCAGCGAGACCACCCGATCGCCCAGATGCTCGGCCAGCGCCGCCGAGACCACCAGGTCGCGGCCCAGCGTGCGGCAAAGGCCGCTGATCCGGCTGGCCAGGTTGACGGCGGGACCGATGACGGTGAAGTCGAGCCGGTGGTGCGCCCCGACATTGCCGAACATGACGTCGCCGACATGGAGCGCGATGCCGTGGCCGAGCGCCGGCTGGCCGGCCACGTTACGCCTCTCGTTGAGCTCATGCATGCCCCGGCGCGCCTCTTGCGCCGCCGTGAAGGCCCCGGCGCAGGCGGCCGCCGTGTCGCCCTTGTCGCCGACCGGGAAGATCGCCAGCATGGCGTCGCCGATGAACTTGACGATCTCGCCGCCGTGCGCCTCGAGCGGCGCCGCCATGCAGTCGAAATAGTCGTTGAGCAGCGCGATCAGCTCGTCGCGCGGCAGCCGGTCGCTCAGCGCGGTGAAGCCGCGCAGGTCGCAGAACCACAGCGCGGCGCGAATGGTGTCGCCGCTGCCGCGCAGCACCTGGCCACGCAGGATGCGCTCGCCGGCATGGCGGCCGACATAGGTGTCGAGCAGCCGGACCGCAAGGATGCGGGTGACGACGACCTGGCCCGGCGCGCCAGCACCAGGCGCAGATCGTCGAACAACGCCAGGTGCGCCGGCGAGAAGCCGTCCGGGTGGTCCGAGGCGAGCGTGGCGAAGGCGAGGCTGCCGTTCGAGAATTCGAGCGGCAAGACGACGTAGTCGGTGGCGCCCTCGCGGCTGAGCTGCTTGAGCAGCGGGAAATCGAGCTCGGCCTCCGCCCCGGCCAGGCGGCGGCGCAGCGGCGCGCGCGCCTTGGCAGCGGCGAGCAGCGGGCTCCGCGTGAAGAGCGGCGTCGCCTTCATGGCGTGCGCCGCCGTCTCGTAGCTGGCGTGCCCGCTCGCGCGCAGCCAGACGAAGGTGTCGCCCATCATCTCCGGGTGCAGCGTCGGCGTGTGGGCGGTGAAGCGCCACAGCGGCACGCCCTCGGCGAGCAGGCGGCCGCACAGCTCCTCGACGAGGATGCGCCGGTTGGCAATCCGCCAAGCGTCGCGGATCAGCCATTCGATGACCGGGGCGGGCCGCCAGGCCGCATTCCGCCCGGTCACGGCCGCCGCCTCAGAGCCCCTTGGCCCGCTCGCGCAGCACGAACTTCTGGATCTTGCCGGTCGAGGTCTTGGGCAGCTCGGTGAAGACCACCGTCTTCGGGCACTTGAAATGGGCCAGGCGTTGGCGCGTGAAGGCGATGATCTCGTCGGCCGTGGCCGCCCTGCCGCTTTTCAGCGTGACGAAGGCGCACGGCGTCTCGCCCCATTTCTGGTCGGGCCGCGCCACCACCGCCGCCTCCAGCACCGCCGGGTGCTGGTAGAGCACGCTCTCGACCTCGAGCGTCGAGATGTTCTCGCCGCCCGAGATGATGATGTCCTTCGAGCGGTCCTTGATCTGAATGTAGCCGTTGGGGTGCAGCACGGCGAGGTCGCCGGAATGGAACCAGCCGCGGTCGAGCGATTCGCGGGTCGCCTTCGGGTTCTTGAGGTAGCCCTTCATGACGATGTTGCCGCGGAACATGATCTCGCCCATGGTCTCGCCGTCGGCCGGCACCCGCTCCATGGTCTCGGGGTTCATCACCGTCAGGTCCTCGAGGACGTGGTAGCGGACGCCCTGCCGGGCCTTCAGCTCGGCGCGCTCGGGCAGCGGCAGCTTGTCCCATTCCTCGTGCCAGGCGCAGACGACGGCGGGGCCGTAGGTCTCGGTCAGGCCGTAGACGTGGGTGACCTCGAAGCCCATCTCCTCCATCGCCGCGATCACCGCCGCCGGGGGCGCCGCGCCGGCGGTCATCGCCTTGACGCCGCGACGCAGGCCCCGCTTCACCTCGGGCGGGGCGTTGATCAGCATGCCGAGCACGGTCGGCGCGCCGCAGAAATGCGTCACGCCGGCGGTCTGGAAGGCGTCGAAAATCGCCTTCGGCTCGACCCGGCGCAGGCAGACATGGGTGCCGGCGAGCGCGGTCACCGTCCACGGGAAGCACCAGCCGTTGCAGTGGAACATCGGCAGCGTCCACAAGTAGACCGCGTGCGTCGGCATGTTCCAGGTCAGCGCGTTGCCGAGCGCGTTCAGGTAGGCGCCGCGATGGTGGTAGACGACCCCCTTCGGGTTGCCGGTCGTGCCCGAGGTGTAGTTGAGCGCCAGCGCCTGCCATTCGTCGTCGGGGCCGGCCCAGGCGAAATCGGGATCGCCGCCGGCGATGAAGGCCTCGTACTCGATCTCGCCGATCAGCTCGCCGTCGGGCTCAAGCTGGTCTGGGACGGCGCCGGCGCCTTGCTGGCG
>CAYTWJ010000063.1:8843-11918 GCA_964442055.1 uncultured Rhodospirillaceae bacterium
GCATACCATTGCTTGTCGATCACCAGCGGGCGCCGCTTGACCCGGGCGAGCGCGTCCTTGATGACGCCCGAGAACTCGCGGTCGGTGAGCAGCACCTTGGCCTCGCCATGGTCGAGGATGAAGGCGACCGCTGCCGCGTCGAGGCGGATGTTGATGGCGTTGAGCACGGCGCCGGCCATCGGCACGCCGAAATGCGCCTCGAGATGGGCGGGGATGTTGCTCGCCATCACCGCGACGGTGTCGCCGCGGCCGATGCCGCGCCTGGCCAGCGCCGAGGCCAGCCGCCGGCAGCGGGCATAGAGCTCGCGGTAGTCGTAGCGCCGGGCGCCGTGCACGACCGCGACATGGTCGGGATAGACGTAGGCCGCGCGGGCGAGGAAGGTGAGCGGGCTCAGCGGCTCGTAGTTCGCCGGGGTGCGGTCGAGATCGGTTTCATAGGGGTTGGCGGCCATGGCGGTCTCCCTGAAGGCGAATCATCTTTATCAGCCGAGCCACGCCGCCAGCAAGGCGCCGGCGCCGTCCCAGACCAGCTTGAGCCCGACGGCGAACACCAGGACGTAGGACCAGCGGTAGAACGTGGCCGGCGGCAGGCGGCGGTTGAGCCAGACGCCGAGCCGGATGCCGACCGGTGCCAGCGGCACCAGCGCCAGCGCGGTGCCGAGGTTCTCGGCGCTGAACTGGCCGAGAGCGGCGTAGGGGACAAGCTTGATGTAGTTGACGGCGGCGAAGAAGACGGTCGAGGTGCCGACGAAGAGGCTCTTCTCCAGGCGCAGCGGCAGCAGATAGACCGAAAGCGGCGGGCCGCCGGCATGGGCGACGAAGCTGGTGAAGCCGGAAACCGTCGACCACAGGAGGCCCTTCGCCGCGTTGGGCGCACGCGCCGCCGCCATGCCGCCGCCGCCGAGCCAGTAGTTGAGCGCGAAGACCACTGCGACGACGCCGACGATCAGGCGGATATGTTCGGGCCGCAGCGCCCCGGCGCTGAGCGTGCCGAGGCCGATGCCGACCAGCGCGCCGGGCAGCAGCACGCGCATCGCGCCGCGGTCCCAGCGGCCGCGCCAGGCGTGGAGGCCGAATATGTCCATCACGCAAAGGATCGGCAGCATGATCGCCGCCGCCTGCAGCGGCAGCACCGCCAGCGCCATCATCGGCACCGCCAGGATGCCGAGCCCGGCGCCGAAGCCGCCCTTGGCGACGCCGGTGACGAGCACCGCCGGCACGGCGACGGCATAGAAGAACGGGTCGGCGATCAGCGGCAGCATGGCGGTCCGTCGGCTTGACAAGCCTGCCGGCGCCCTGTTTCTGTCACCGGCAAGCGGCCATGGATAAGGCCGCGCCGCCGCTCTGTCGAGGGAGGAACCATGCGCAGCCGCTACGACGAGGTCTATGCCCGCGCCAGCCGCGACCCGGAATCATTCTGGGCCGAGGCCGCGGCCGACATCGTCTGGACCAGGCCCTGGTCGATCCTGCGCGACGACAGCCGGGCGCCGTTCTACCGCTGGTTCGTCGGCGGCGAGACCAACAGCTGCTACAACGCGCTCGACCGCCATGTCGAGGGCGGCCGCGCCGACCAGCCGGCGCTGATCTACGATTCGCCGGTCACCAATGCCATCAGGGGCTTCACCTTCCGCGAGTTGCGCGACCTCGTGGCGCGCTTCGCCGGCGCCTTGCGCGGCCTCGGCGTCGCCAGGGGCGACCGGGTGATCCTCTACATGCCGATGGTGCCCGAGGCCGTGGTGGCGATGCTCGCCTGCGCGCGCATCGGCGCGGTGCATTCGGTCGTCTTCGGGGGCTTCGCGCCACGCGAGCTCGCCACCCGCATCGACGACGCCAAGCCGCGGGTCATCGTCTCCGCCTCCTGCGGCATCGAGGGCGGGCGGGTGATCGAGTACAAGCCGCTGCTCGACGCCGCCATCGAGATGGCGAAGACCAGGCCGCAAAGCTGCGTCGTGCTGCAGCGGCCGATGTGCCAGGCGCCGCTGGTCGCCGGCCGCGACCACGACTGGGGCGAGCTCGCCGCCGCCGCCGCGCCGGCCGATTGCGTGCCGGTGGCCGCGACCGACCCGCTCTACATCCTCTACACCTCGGGCACGACCGGCGTGCCGAAGGGCGTGGTGCGCGACAACGGCGGCCACCTGGTGGCGCTGAAATGGTCGATGGGCAACATCTACGGCGTGCAGCCGGGCGAGACCTACTGGGCGGCCTCCGACGTCGGCTGGGTGGTCGGCCATTCCTACATCGTCTATGCGCCGCTGTTCCACGGCTGCACGACCATCCTGTTCGAGGGCAAGCCGGTCGGCACGCCCGATCCGGGCGTCTACTGGCGGGTGATCAGCCAGCACAGGGTAGCGGCCCTGTTCACCGCGCCGACCGCCTTCCGCGCCATCAAGCGCGAGGATCCGAACGGCGACTTCATCCGCAAGTACGACCTGAGCCGTTTCCGCACGCTGTTCCTGGCCGGCGAGCGCGCCGACCCCGACACCGTGCAGTGGGCCGAGCGCATGCTCGGCAAGCCGGTGATCGATCACTGGTGGCAGACCGAGACCGGCTGGCCGATCGGCGCGAACTGCGTCGGGCTGGGCATGCTGCCGGTGAAACACGGCTCGCCGACCAAGGCGGTGCCGGGCTACGACGTGCGCATCGTCGACGACGGCTGCCGCGAGGTGAAGCGCGGCGACATCGGCAATGTCGTCGTGCGGCTGCCGCTGCCGCCCGGCTGCCTGCCGACGCTGTGGCAGAACGACGAGGGCTTCCGCAAGTCCTACCTCGCCGACTTCCCCGGCTACTACAAGACCGGCGACGCCGGCTTCCAGGACGACGACGGTTACCTGTACATCATGAGCCGCACCGACGACATCATCAACGTCGCCGGGCACCGGCTGTCGACCGGCGGCATGGAGGAGGTGCTGGCCTCGCACCCCAACGTCGCCGAATGCGCGGTGATCGGCGTCCACGACGAGCTCAAGGGCCAGGTGCCGCTCGGCTTCGTCGTGCTCAAGGCGGGGGTGGCGCGGCCCGAGGGCGACATCGCGCGCGAGCTGGTGGCGCTGGTGCGCGAGCGCATCGGCCCGGTCG
>CAYTWJ010000064.1:0-11853 GCA_964442055.1 uncultured Rhodospirillaceae bacterium
CTCGATGAACGGCGTCGGCGATCGCCAGAATCTCGCGCTCGAAGAGGCCGCAGGTGTTGGGGTTGGTGACCATCACGCCCGCGACGTCGTCGCCGAGCCGGTCGCGGAGCGCCGCGAGATCGACGCGGCCGGTCCGGTCGGCGGGAATGGCGTCGACCGAAAAGCCGCATTGCGCGGCCGTCGCCGGATTCGTTCCGTGGGCGGATTCCGGCGCGAGAACGCGCCTGCGATGCGCCTCGCCGCGGTCGGCGAGCGCCGCCTTGATCGTCATCATGCCGCACAGCTCGCCATGCGCGCCGGCTTTCGGCGACATCGCGACGGCCGGCATGCCGGTCAATTCCATCAGCCATTGGGCGAGCGTATGAATGAGCTCGAGCGCGCCCTGCACCGTCGATTGCGGCTGCAAGGGGTGGATGTCGGCGAACCCGGGCAGCCGCGCCATTTTTTCGTTGAGGCGCGGATTGTGCTTCATCGTGCACGAGCCCAAGGGGAAGGGACCCATGTCAATCGCATAGTTCTTTTGGGAGAGCCGCACGAAATGGCGCATCATTTCCGGTTCTGAAAGCCCCGGCAATCCGATGGCGCCGGCGCGCGCATGGGCGCCAAGACGGGACGGCGTTTTCGGCGCCGGGAAATCGACGCCGCTCGACGCGAAGGCGTCCTTTTCGAAGATCAGCGACTCCTCGATTTGCAGCGCCTTGTTGCCAGTAAAGGTGTCGGCGTCATTGGCCGCTGTCGAAACTGGTCGCGTCGGGCGGCCCTCTTTGTTGATCGTCATGGTCAGAGTCCCTCAGCTAGCGCCGTCGCGAACGCCTTAATGTCAGCGTCGCTCACGCATTCCGTCGCGGCGACGATGAGGAGGTCGTGCGTCTCCCTGTCGAACGGCCAGAGGCGCTCCCCCGGGACGCCGCCGAGGACGCCTTTCGCAGCGAGCGCTTCAACGACGTCGTTCGCGTTTTTCGGCAGGCGGATGGTGAACTCGTTGAAGAACGATTTCGTCAGCACGCTGACGCCCTTGACAGATGAAATCGCTTCGGCCGTCTTGCATGCCGTTTCGTGATTTAGCATCGCGACGCGGCGAAGACCCGCCTCGCCGAGCAAGGTCATATGGATCGTGAAGGCGAGCGCGCAGAGGCCGGAATTGGTGCAGATGTTCGAGGTCGCCTTCTCGCGCCGGATGTGCTGCTCGCGCGCCGACAGCGTCAGCACGAAGCCGCGCCGGCCGTCCTGGTCGACGGTCTCGCCGCAGAGCCTTCCCGGCATCTGGCGCAGGTATTTCTCGCGCGTGGCGAACAACCCGACATAGGGCCCGCCGAAGGAGAGCGGCACGCCGAGCGACTGGCCCTCGGCGACGACGATGTCGGCGCCCATCTCGCCGGGCGGCATCACCAGGCCGAGCGACACCACCTCGGTCACGGCGACGACCAGCAGCGCGCCGGCACGGTGGCAGGCCTCGGCGAGCGGGCGCAGATCGGCGAGATGGCCGAACAGCGTCGGGTTCTGCACCACGCCGCAGGCCGTGTCGGCGTCGATCAGCGGCGCCAGGTCCTCGGCGCCGGCGGCATCGGCCGGCGCTGCCACCACCGGCTCGCCGCTGTGGGCGAGCAGCGTGCGGGTGACGTCGCGGTAATGCGGGTGCAGGCCGCCCGACAGCACCACCTTGCCGCGCCGGGTAACGCGCTTGGCCATCAGCACGGCCTCGGCGCAGGCGCTGGCGCCGTCGTACATCGAGGCGTTGGCCACCTCCATGCCGGCGAGCAGCGCCACCTGGGTCTGAAACTCGAACAGGGTGTGCAGCGTGCCCTGGCTGATCTCGGGCTGGTAGGGGGTGTAGGAGGTGAGGAATTCCGAGCGCTGGATCAGGTGGTCGACCGCGGCCGGGATGTGGTGGCGATAGGCGCCGGCGCCGAGGAAGCAGGGCGCGGCGGCGGGCGAGAGATTGCGCGCCGCCAGCGCCGCCACCGTGCGCTCGACCTCGATCTCGCCCTGGTGGCCGGGCAAATCGAGCGGCGCCTCGAGCCGTGCCGCGGCGGGAACGTCGACAAAGAGATCGTCGATCGAGGCCGCGCCGATCGTCGCCAGCATCTGGCGGCGGTCCTGCGCGGTGAGCGGCAGGTAGCGCATCAGGCGAGCCCTTCCACATAGCTGCGATAGGCCGCCTCGTCCATCAGGCCGGCGAGCTCGGCTTTGTCCTTGAGCTTCAGCTTGAGGAACCAGCCGGCGCCAAGCGCGTCCTGGTTGACCAGCGCCGGGTTGTCGGTGAGCGCGCTGTTCACCTCGGTCACGCTGCCCGACGCCGGCGCGTAGACCTCGCTCGCCGCCTTGACCGATTCGACCACCGCCGCCTCGCCGCCCTGCGCCACCTCGCGGCCGACCTCGGGCAGCTCGACGAAGACAACGTCGCCAAGCTGGCTCTGGGCGTAGTCGGAGATGCCGACGGTGCCGACATCGCCGTCGACGCGAATCCATTCATGGTCCTTGGTGAAACGCATCTCGCTCATGGTCCCCTGCTTTCCCGGCAACGGTTCGCTGATTTCATCCCTTGGCGTAACGGTGCGGCACGAAGGGCAGCGGCGCCACGCGCGCCGGCAGCTCCTTGCCCCGCACCTCGAGAACGACCGGCGTGCCGGGCTTCGCGGCATGCGCCGCGACATAGCCCATGGCGATCGGCCCGCCGAAGCTCGGCCCGTAGCCGCCGGAGGTGACGGCGCCCAGAGCGGCGCCGGCGGCGTCGCGGATCGGCGTGCCCTCGCGCGCCGGCGCCCGCCCTTCGGGCACGATGCCGACGCGCCGGCGCGACGGCCCGGCGGCGAGCTGGCGCCCGATCACCTCGGCGCCCGGAAAGCCGCCGTCGCTGCGGCGCCGCTTGCCGATGGTCCAGGCCAGCCCAGCCTCGACCGGCGTCGTCGCGGTGTCGATGTCGTGGCCATAGAGGCAGAGCCCGGCCTCGAGGCGCAGCGAGTCGCGCGCGCCGAGCCCGATCGGCTTCACCTCCGGCTCGGCCAGGAGCCGCCGCGCCAGCGCCTCGGCCGCACGGGCGGCGACCGAGATCTCGAAGCCGTCCTCGCCGGTATAGCCGGAGCGGGTGACGAAGCAGGCATGGCCGGCGACCTCGATCACCGCTCCCGACATGAAGGCGAGCGTGCCGGCTCCCGGCGCCAAGCGGGACATCACCGCTGCCGCCGCCGGCCCCTGCAGGGCGAGCAGCGCCCGCTCGGCCAGGTGCTCGACGCGGCAATCGGGCAGGCCGGCGGTCATGTGCGCGAGGTCGGCCGCTTTGCACGCGGCGTTGACGACGACGAAGAGCTCGCCGTCGCGGCGCGTCACCATCAGGTCGTCGAGGATGCCGCCGGCGGCATTGGTGAAGAGCGTGTAGCGCATGTGCCCCGGCGCGAGGCCGCTGATGTCGCCGGGGACGAGGCGTTCGAGCGCGCGCGCCGGATCGGCGCCGGTGATGCGCACCTGGCCCATATGCGAGACGTCGAACAGGCCGGCGGCGGCGCGCGTGTGCTGGTGCTCGGCGATGATGCCGGTCGGGTACTGCACCGGCATGTCGTAGCCGGCGAAGGGAACCAGGCGCGCGCCGAGCTCGCGATGGAGCGCGTGAAGCGGCGTCTTCTGCGCGGGCACCCCGGAAGCCTGTTCCACGACGGCACTCCCCATCCGCTGGCGGTGGCGTCGCCGCGCCCGAAGAAAGGTGCGCAGCGCCGGCCCCCTCTGTCGCGGAACCTGAGAGATTTCACGCCGGCGCCGAGGCGCCGCCGCTTACTCCTTCGGTGAGGCCCGGCCAATCGTGGCCGGACCCGCTTTCCAGAGTCCCATCGCCCCGCGGTCCGTTGGCCTGAGAGTTTCCGGGGCGGTTGCTCCTTCGGCGCCGGCGGCGGCCAAGGCCGCCGGGCTCTCCCGCGGGGTTCGTCGGTATGGTCGACCGGCTCGCGCCGGCCGATGGGCGGATATTAGAGAGGGCCGGCGGGGAGTCAACGGCGGGCCGCGAAAACACGCCGCCCGGCCGCGTTGACTGCCCCTGCGTTCGGCCTATCCTGTGGATAAATCAGGCGCGCCGGCCGCCCTCCGCGTGGCCGGCCCGGAGGCAACGCCCATGAACCCCTTCTTCATCGAACAGATGGCGATGTATTCGTCCTACCATCGCGACTGGCGCAACAAGGCGACGCATTTCGTCGGCATCCCGGCCATCGCCTTCTCGCTCTTCATCCCGCTGAGCTGGGTGGTGCTGTTCGATCTCGGCGGCGTCGCGGTGTCGCTCGCTGTTCTGCTCTATCTCGGCTCGATCCTGTTCTATCTCTGGCTCGACCGGGCGCTCGGCCTGGCGATGGCCGTGCTGTTCCTGCCGGTGATGCTGGTCGGCATCTGGGTCGGCAGCCTCGGCACCGCCACCGGCTGGACGGTCTTCGCGCTCTTCTTCGTCGGTGGCTGGATCTTCCAGCTCGTCGGCCACGCCTTCGAGGGCCGCCGGCCAGCGCTCGCCGACAACATCCTGCAGGCGCTGATCGGCCCGCTGTTCCTGATGGCCGAGGTCTTCGTCGCGCTCGGCTTCAAGCGCGACATGCACGACGCCGTCGAGGCGAGATGGCGCAATTACAGCGCCGAGAGCCGCGCCAAGGCGGCGCGGGCCGGCAGCGCGGGCTGAACGGTGCGGCTCAGAACCCGCGGCGGCGGCGGTTGTAGTCGAGCTGCTCGGCGCTGAGCTGCAGGCCGAGCAGGATCTCGTAATCGGTGCTGCGCCAGCCGGCGGCGATGGGAATGCGCTGGACCACCTCCTCGGCGACGCCGACGCGGCGCTGCCCGGGGGCGAAGGCGATCGGGCTGTCGAACACTTCCTTGGCGATGATGCGCTGGTTGCGGTCGGCGATGGCGACGAAGAACGGCACCGTCACCGACGGCCCGGCCAGCGCCGGCCCACGCGCGGCGACGATGCGCACGGTCAGCACCGTCTCGACGGTGCTGCCGCGGTCGGTGAACTCGCAATTGCCGCCGAAGCCGACGATCTCGGCCTCGTACTCGACGTCGGTCAGGTCGCGTCCCTCGCCGGGGCGGAACTTGGCGAGCTGGGCGGTGTCGGCCAGGATCGAGACCCGCGGACAGGGCGGCTTCTTCTCGCTTTTGCCGAAGAGGCCGCAACCAGCCAGCAGGAAGGCGACGGCGGCCAAGGCCACCGCGGCCCGAAAACCGGCACGCCGGACAGGGGGAAGCGACATGGGCGGCAGACGGCTCAGTGCCCGGCTTCGGGGCGGCGCCCGGGCCGGCTTGCCGCCGCCGTCAACGACATTTTCCGGAGCACGCGCCGACCCGCCATCGCCACTTCCTCGTCCCTCGCCGCGAAAAGCCGCCGCCGGAAGCGGCGACGGGGCTTGACTTTACGGAACCGCCGTCCGATTCACAAGGCGCGCCAAGGGCCTAAACGGGCCCTCCGCACCGCAGGCCGCCGCCGGGACCGCCCATGCCCAAGCCCGCCCTCGAAATCGTGCTCGCCGCTCCGCGCGGCTTCTGCGCCGGCGTCGACCGGGCGATCCGGATCGTCGAGCTGGCGTTGGCGAAATACGGCGCCCCGGTCTACGTGCGCCACGAGATCGTCCACAACCGCTACGTGGTAGACAGCCTGGAGCGGCAGGGCGCCGTCTTCGTCGACGAGCTCGACCAGGTTCCGGCCGGCGCGCCGGTGGTTTTCTCCGCCCACGGGGTGCCGAAGTCGGTGCCGCAAGAGGCCGAGCGGCGCCGGCTCGAATACCTCGACGCCACCTGCCCGCTGGTCAGCAAGGTGCACCGCGAGGCCGAGCGGCATTTCAGGGACGGCCGCCAGATCGTGCTGATCGGCCATGCCGGCCACCCGGAAGTGATCGGCACAATGGGCCAGCTGCCGGCCGGCGCGGTGCTGCTGATCGAGAGCGTGGCCGACGTGGACCGGCTGACGCCCGCCGACGGCGCCAATCTCGCCTACATCACCCAGACCACGCTCTCGGTCGACGACACCGCCGAGATCGTCGCCGCCTTGCGCCGCCGCTTCCCCACGATCGCCGGCCCGCGCAAGGAGGACATCTGCTACGCCACCACCAACCGCCAGGCGGCGATCAAGGCGATCGCGCCCGGCTGCGACGCGGTGATCGTGATCGGCGCGCCGAACTCGTCGAACTCGCTGCGCCTCAGGGAAGTGGCGGCGAGGGCGGGCTGCACGCGCGCGCTTCTGATCCAGCGCGCCGCCGAGATCGACTGGGCGGCGCTCGGCGACGCGCGCCGGGTCGGCATCACCGCCGGGGCGAGCGCCCCCGAGCTGCTGGTCGAGGAGGTCATCGCGGCCTTCCGCGCCCGCTACGAGGTGACTCTGCGCGAATCGGCGGCGGCGCGCGAGGACGTCCAGTTCAAGCTGCCGCACGCCCTCGAGGGCGTGGCGGCGGCGGGATAGCCATGGCGGTCTATACCGAGGTCGACGACGACGCGCTGGCCGCCTTCGTCTCCCAGTACGAGATCGGCGGCGTCATCTCCTGCAAGGGCATCGCCGAAGGGGTCGAGAACTCGAACTACCTGCTGGTGGCCGAGCGCGGCACCTTCATCCTGACGCTCTACGAGAAGCGGGTGAAGGCGGCCGACCTGCCGTTCTTCCTCGGCCTGATGGAGCACCTCGCCGGCAAGGGCATCCCCTGCCCGACGCCGATCAAGGGGCGCGACGGCTGCGCGCTGCGCGAGCTCGCCGGCCGGCCCGCCGTCATCGTCAGCTTCCTCGAAGGCGTCTGGCACCGGCGGCCGACGGCGGCGCATTGCGGCGCGCTCGGCGCGGCGATGGCGCGTATGCACCTGGCCGGCGCCGATTTCGCCATGAGCCGGCCCAACGACCTCGCCCTGGCCGGCTGGCAGGCGCTGTTCGAAGCCTGCCGCTCCCAGGCCGACCAGGTGCACAAGGGGCTCGCCAGCGGGCTCGAGCGCGAGCTCGACAGCCTCGCCGCCGCCTGGCCCGACGCGGCGATGGCGCGGCTGCCGCGCGGCGTCATCCACGCCGATCTCTTTCCCGACAACGTCTTCTTCCGCGACGACAAGCTCTCGGGCATCATCGACTTCTACTTCGCCTGCAACGACTACTACGCCTACGAGGTCGCCGTGGTGCTGAACGCCTGGTGCTTCGAGCCCGACGGCGCCTTCAACGTGACCAAGGCGCGCCATCTGCTGCAGGGCTACCGCGCGGTGCGGCCGCTGACCGAGGGCGAGCTGCACACGCTGCCGTTGTTCGCGCGCGGCGCGGCGATGCGCTTCCTGCTGACCCGGCTCTACGACTGGCTCAACCGCGTGCCGGGCGCCCTGGTCAAGCCGAAGGACCCGCTCGAGTACCTGCACAAGCTCAACTTCCACCGCCGCGTGCTCGGGCCCGGCGCCTACGGACTCGACTGACCCCGCGATGAGCGAAGGCGCGCGCAAGACCGTCGACATCTTCACCGACGGCGCCTGTTCGGGAAACCCCGGCCCCGGCGGCTGGGGCGCGCTGCTGGTCTGGGACGGCCACGAGCGCGAGCTTTCGGGCGCCGACCCGGCGACGACCAACAACCGCATGGAGCTGACCGCGGCGATCATGGCGCTGGAGGCGCTCAAGCGGCCCTGCCGCATCCGCCTGCACACCGACAGCGTCTACCTGAAGGACGGCATCACCAGGTGGATCAAGACCTGGCGCGTCAACGGCTGGCGCACGGCCGACCGCAAGCCGGTGAAGAACGTCGATCTCTGGCAGCGCCTCGACGCCGCCCTGCCGCGCCACGAGGTGCACTGGATATGGGTCAAGGGCCATGCCGGCCACGGCGGCAACGTGCGCGCCGATGCGCTCGCCCGCGGCGCGATTCCGCGGGCGGCGAGGCCGGCGCGGTAACAGGGCGATGGCACCGGCCCGCCGATCCGACCTCGCCCTTCGACGTGCTCAGGACGAGGTCGGATATTTGATATCGCTCGCCCTCACGCTGAGCCTGTCGAAGCGGGCGGGCGAGCGGAACGCATCCTCGGCAGCCTGTTACGGCGCCGCCTCGACCCTGAGCACCGCGCCGTCGACGCTGACCACGCGCACCCGCGCGCCGACCGGCAGATCGGGCCCCTCGACCTTCCAGATCGTGTCCTCGACCCTGATCTTGCCGGTGCCGTTGACGATCGCCTCGGTCAGCGCGAAGACGCGCCCGACATAGGACTGGCCGCGGCGGTTGAGCGCCGGCTGGTCGGTCTCCATCGGTCGCAGGCGGTAATAGGTCCGCCCGCCGAGGATGCTGATCACCGCCAGCACGGCGAAGAGGATGAACTGGTTCTGCCAGCCGAGATCGACGACCAGCAGCACGGCGCCGACCGCCGCCGCGGCGAGCCCGAGCCAGAGGAAGAAGAAGCCCGGCGCGAACAGCTCGGCCAGCGCCAGCAGCGCCGCGGCGATGAACCAGGCCCAGTGGCCGAGGCCGGTCAGCATCGGCTGCATCGCTTCAAGCCCCGGTCTGCCACGGCCCGCCGCTCGGCGGCACGCTGCGGCCCGCCGCCGGCGGCGCGGGCGGCTCGCCGCCGGCCGGCGGCGCGAAGGTCTGGCGCACGATCTCGCCGATGCCGCCGACGGCGCCGATGACGCCCGCCGCCTCGAGCGGCATGAAGACGACGCGCTGGTTGGGCGCGGCGGCGATCGCCTTCAGCGCCTCGACGTATTTCTGGGCGACGAAATAGTTGATCGCCTGCACGTTGCCGGCGGCGATCGCCTGGCTGACGAACTGCGTCGCCTTGGCCTCGGCCTCGGCCTCGCGCTCGCGCGCCTCGGCGTCGCGGAAGGCCGCCTCGCGCCGGCCCTCGGCTTCGAGGATCGCCCCCTGCTTCTCGCCTTCGGCCTTGAGGATCTGCGAGGCCTTGAAGCCCTCGGCCTCGAGGATCGCGGCGCGCTTCTCGCGCTCGGCCTTCATCTGCCGCGCCATCGCATCGACCAGGTCGCGCGGCGGGGCGATGTCCTTGATCTCGATGCGCGTCACCTTGACGCCCCAGGCGGTGGTCGCGTCGTCGACGACGTGCAGCAGCTGGGCGTTGATGCGGTCGCGCTGCGACAGGAGCTCGTCGAGGTCCATCGACCCCATCACGGTGCGGATGTTGGTCATCGTCAGGTTGAGCACGGCGTTGGTCAGGTTGTTGACCTCGTAGGCCGCCTTGGCGGCGTCGAGCACCTGGAAGAAGACGACGCCGTCGACCGTCACCATCGCGTTGTCGCGGGTGATGACCTCCTGCGAGGGCACGTCGAGCACGTTCTCCATCATGTTCATCCTGGTGCCGACGCGCTCGATGAACGGGGTGATGATGTTGAAGCCGGGCTTCAGCGTCTTGGTGTAGCGGCCGAAGCGCTCGACGGTGTATTCCATGCCCTGCGGCACGGTCTTCACCGCCATGAAGACCAGCACCACGGCGACGATCAGCACGATCAGCGCGAATACCGAGAACCCGGTCATCGCTCCCCCTCCCCGCTTGCGGCGCGCCGATTATGCAAGCACGCGCCGGCGCCGTCATCGCCGAATCGGCAAGGAAAAAGGGGGCCCGCAGGCCCCCTTTCGCCGCCGCCGCCGCGGCCGCCGCTCAGAGCTGCTTGAGCAGGTGATCGGCGCTCGACACCTCGAAGGCGCCGGGATTCTCGACGTTGAGCTGCTTGACGACGCCGTTCTCGACCAGCATCGAATAGCGCCGCGAGCGCTTGCCCATGCCCGCGCCCGAGGCGTCGAGCTCGAGCCCGACGGCGCGGGTGAAGTCGCCGTTGCCGTCGGCCACCATGATCACCTTGCCCTCGGCGCCCTGCTGCTTGCCCCAGGCGCCCATGACGAAGGCGTCGTTGACCGAAAGGCAGACGATCTGGTCGATGCCCTTCTTCCTCAGCTCGTCGGCATGCTGGATGAAGCCCGGCAGATGCTTGGCCGAGCAGGTCGGCGTGAACGCGCCGGGCAGGGCGAACAAAGCCGTCCGCTTGCCCTTGAACAGCTCGCCGCTCTGCACCGGCGCCGGCCCCTTGTCGGTCATCGTCGACAGCTTCACGTCCGGCAGCTTGTCGCCCACCTTGATGGTCATGCGGTCCTCTCCGTCGTCGCAATTGTGCTTGGAACGGCCGTCACGCCTCGCCGGCGGCGGCCGTGAAAGAAGTGGTTCGGACGATAGCCCAAGGCAAGAGAGGCCGGCAAGCGAGGGAGCGCGCGGCGGTTCGTCAGCGCGGCATCGTCGCCGTCTCTTCGACCGCCAGCGCGCCGTCGACCAGGGTCAGCGTCAGCGCCGCCCCGGCCAGCACGGCGGCGCGGCGGCCGGCGCTGACCGGCAGAAGCAGGCGCGCCGTCCGGCCGCCGTTCTCGAGCGCCACCACCGGCGCGCCGAACCAGAGCGGCGGCGGGGCCTCGACAAAGAGATCGGGGCGCTGCCAGGGGCGCGGCGCCTCGGCGGTCACTTCGAGCACCGGCTTGCCGTCGATTTCGACCGCCGCCGCCCGCAAGGTCACGCCGGCCGCCGTCGGCGACAGCGGCACCCGCGCGGCGAATTGGGCGATGCGACCGGCGAACGGCGTCGGCCGCGCCGCGCCCGCCGGCAGGTCGAGCGACAGCGTCTCGTCGTAGGGAATGCAGATTTCGCGGCAGATGCCGTAGGAAAGCGCAAGGCGCAGCTCCAGCGGCCGCCCCAAGTCCGCCGCCCGGGCGCGCAAGGGAAGGATCACCTCGTCCAGATAGACGAAGCTGTCGATGCCCTCGATCGACACCCGCCGCGGCGCCGGCCAGAGCACGCGCATCGCCGCCAGGTTGCGCGACGCCGACCAGTCGAAGCTCGGCGGCACGCCGGCCTCGCCGGGATGGCGCCAATAGAGCTTCCAGCCCGGCTTGAGGCGGAACTCGAGCCCCAGCGCCACCTCGGCCTCTGCGCCGAGCGCATCCTTTCCGGCAACCAGGCGGATCGCCGCCTGCCCGGTCTCGATCCAGGGCGAGCTCGCCGCCGCTCGCGCCGTCGCCGGCGCGAGCAGAAACAAACAAGCGAGGCCGATTGCCGCCGCGCGCACCATGGCGCCCCCGTCACATTGCCGCCGTCATTCCTATATACTGAATCGAGGGTAGCGGTTTGTTAATGCCGCCCCCGGTAACATTATCGTGCCGTGCCGCGCGATTGACGTTAGAGGATCGAGGTCGATGGGGTCGGCGGAATCGGGATATCTGCAGGGCAAGCTGCTCGTCGCCATGCCGACGATGAGCGACCCGCGCTTCGAGCGTTCGGTGATCTATCTTTGCGCCCACAGCGCCGGCGGCGCGATGGGCCTGGTCATCAACAAGCGGCTCGATTCGATCACCTTTCCCGATCTTCTGCGCCAGCTCGGGCTGGAGCCGCCGACCGTCGAGCCGGGGATCCAAATCCATTTCGGCGGCCCGGTCGAGCCGGGGCGCGGCTTCGTCCTGCACTCGACCGATTTCATGCGCGAGGCGAGCATCCTGATCGGCGACGATGTCGGCCTGACCGCGACCATCGACGTGCTCAAGGCGATGGCCGCCGGCGAGGGGCCGCGGCGCAGCCTGGTCGCGCTCGGCTATGCCGGCTGGGCGCCGGGTCAGCTCGACGCCGAGATCCAGGCCAACGGCTGGCTGCACGCGCCGGCCGACCAGGAGATCATCTTCGGCACCGACGACGCGGCCAAATGGCCGCTCGCGGTGCGCAAGGTCGGCATCGACCTGGCCCAGCTCTCGACCGACGCCGGCCACGCCTGACAGCCCGCTGAAAATGCGTTGCTGTTCGCCCTCGCACTTCGACAAGCTCAGTGTGAGGGCGAGCAAAAATCAGATACTCGACCTCATCCTGAGATGGCCTAATCGGGCCGTCGAGAGCGGGTTGCACAAGAGC
>CAYTWJ010000065.1:0-11724 GCA_964442055.1 uncultured Rhodospirillaceae bacterium
GGCTTGGCCACGGTGATGCCGCCGAGCGCGCCGGCGAGCACGCCGATCAGCGTGATGCCGACCTGCACGGTGGAGAGGAATCGGCTCGGGTCCTTGACCAGCTCGAGCGCCTGGGCGGCGCGGGGATCGGCGGCACCCAGTGCCTGCAGCCGAGCCCGCCGCGACAGCACCACGGCCATTTCCGACATCGCGAAGAAGCCGTTGAGGGCGATCAGCGCCAAGATGGCGAATATCTCGATCAGAACCGAAAGCTCCATGAGCCCACCTGTCGTGAGAAGGCACGCGCCGCGGTCAGCCGCCGCCCGGCGTCGCCGCCGGTGCCGCCGGCGGTGCCGCCATGTGGATCGTGCGCTGCGGGAAGGGAATCTCGATGCCGGCGCGGTCGAACGCGATCTTGATCCGGCGGCGGAATTCGCGCATCACCGGCCACTGCCGGCCGGGCAGCGTCTTCAGCCGGACGCGCAGGACGACCGCCGAATCGGCGAAGGCCTCCACGCCGAGCATTTCGAGATCGTCGAGAATGTAGCCGTCGAACGGGGCTTCGCGGCGCATCTCGCCCGCCGTCTCGCGCATGACCTGCATGGCGCGATCGATGTCCGTGCTGTAGGCGACGCCCATGTCGAGAACGCTGTAGGAGAATTCCTTGGTCAGGTTGCTGACTGTCGTCACCTCGCTGAAGGGAATGGTGTGCACCGTTCCCTCGAGGTCGCGCAGCCGCAGCGAGCGCAGCGAGATTTCCTCGACCACGCCGGACTTGCCGCCGAGGCTGACGACATCGCCGACGGCGAAGGAATCCTCGACCAGGTTGGAGAAGCCGGTGATCAGGTCCTTGGCCAGCGATTGCGCGCCGAGGCCGACCGCGATGCCGAGCACGCCGGCGCCGGCCAGCAGCGGCACGATGTTGATGCCGAGCTCGGACAGCAGGATCAGCCCGACGAAGACCGCGAGCAGGGTCAGCACGATGTTCTGGATCAGCGGCGCCAGCGTGCGCAGCCGGGCGGCGCGGCGGGCCTGCTCGAAGCCGGCGCCGGCGATGCGGGCGAGATAGCGTTCGAGCAGCGTGTTGACCACTTCCCAGGCGGCCAGCGCCGCCAGGCTCGCCAGGCCGACCGACAGCACGCCGCCGGCGACGCGCAGGCCGCCAGGCGTGGTCAGCCAGGCGAGCGAGCCGACCCGCCAGGCGGCGAGCGAGAGCAGCGCCGCCAGCCCGTACAGCACCAGCTTCGCCGCGACGCCGAGGATGACGACGTAGCGGTTCGCCCGCTGATCGAGGCCCGGATAGGCGGCGCGCAGCTCGGGGCCGATGGCGAACAGGCGGCCGAGCAGGCGATCGCTGCCGAGCGACGCCGCGCGCGCCACCGCGAACGCGGCCGCGGTCAGCAGCGTCGCCCGGAAGATCATTTCGAAGCCGCCCGGCACGCCGAGCGCCCAGATCAGATAGAGCAGCGCGACATAGCCGGTGGCGAGCAGGTGCCAGACCCCGGCCAGCCAGCGGCGCAGGGCGGCGATCGTCGTCGCGTCGCGGCCGCGGATCCAGACGCCGACCGGGGCGCGGTTCTGCAGGATGAACACCGCCAGCAGCGCGGCCACGGCGAGGCCGACCAGGTTGAGCAGCACCGCGTAGCCGCTGCGCGGCATGCCGAGCAGCTTCGTCGCCTCGGCGGCGAAATAGCCGTAGATGGCGGTGTCGGCGATGCGTCGCACCCAGACGTAGAGATAGGCCGCGCTCTCGTCGCCGACCGGCAGCGGGCGCAAGGCCGCCTGGCGCGGCGACAGCAAGGCGCGGGCGATCAGGCCGACGAGGCGCGCGCCGATGTTGGCGTTGATCAGGACCAGGGCGACCAGCCGCGCCGGCCGTGCCGGCTCGACCGCCGCCATCGCGACATAGGCGGCGACGGCAAAAGCCACCACCGGCACAAGGTCGAGCAGGAGGCGAAGGCCCGCGCTCGCCACCCTGCCGACCGCACTGGCCGGGAGCCGCGCCGCCAGCCGGGCGTCGACGGGGCGCATCGCCAGGAGGAGCAGCCATTCGGCAATGAAGCCGGCGACGATGGCCGCCGCCACTTTGGCGGCGCCGTCGAGAAAGGCCGCGCGGCGGGCGGGATCGGCGAGCTGGCGGCCCAGCCAGTCGAGCGGCTTGCGCACGTCCATCAGCGTGTCGGCGACGGTCGCCATCGCCTGGCTCGCCTGCGCGACCTGGGCCGAGAGGAATTCGAGCAGGCGCTCGCCGGGGGTCGGCGGCTCCGCCTCGGCCGCGCCCCGGCGCTCGGCCGCGATCAGGGCGCGAAGATCGCCGATCAGCCGCTCCCGCGCCGCCGGGTCTTCCAGCTTCTCCGCCAGGCGCTCGAGCTCCGCCGCCGACACCGCCTTCGTTTCAGCTTGCGCCGCTTGCGCCTGGGCCGGGACGGCGAGGAGCAACAGCAGCGAAATCAGCAAGGCGCGGATCATGCGCGGCGTGTCCCCCGGCTCGGTGGTGGCGGTGGAAAAGGCAGTATGCCCGACAGCTTAGCGTGGGGCGCCACGCATGGTAAACCCGGCCGGCCCGCGCCCCTCCGAGGAGCCTACGCGCCAGGCTGGACGATCACGTCGCGATAGCGGAGGTGGCGGAAATATTCCACGTAAGGCGGCGATGCGCCGAAGGGAAAGACGTTGAACTGCCGCAGTGAAACATCTTCCGGGCGCAATTCGTATTCGACCAGCCCTCTGTCCTGCCGGAAAACGCGGACCAGGTGATCGACGATCGGCACAATTCGCACATCGTCGCCGTGCAGGCGACCGGAGGCCATTTCCTCGGCGGAGACCGGCTTGCCGTCCCCGGTTGCGAGCGTGAAGCCCAGCCAGGGGTCCAGGAGGGCCCACCGTCCCTCCTCCTCGACCCAGATCTCGACGAGCGCATGTCCGTAGGGGAACAGATCGGGGAACGGGGAGATAAAATTGTCGGCTTCGATCGCCCGAGCCTTCAGCCCCGGCAATGCCGTGGTGGCGTGCAGAAAGAGATTTTGGAAGGCGCTGCACTGGACGGTGAACGCGCCGGTGCGGACAGCGTTCAGCTTCTCGTCGAAGCGGAGGTCGAGGAAAGCTTCATAAGGCAGATCGTTGGGGCCTGTCGCGACGGGGCGGCTCCACAAATATCTCAAGAGCGCCGCCGCACGGCGCAGCGGAGGGTATCCGTCCCAGAACGGACCCGTCGGGGCGGCCGCGAGAAGATCATGCGAAATCGCGGCCCGGTCCGTCAGCAGCACCGGCTCCAGTGCCGTGCTGTCCGGTTTTTCCTCCGCTTCGATGCTCCTCCGGCCAAGGATCGTGTAGCCGTCCGGCTTGACAAAGCTGGCCCGCGACAAGAGCCAGCCTTCGGTCTGGCGGACGAATTCGACGAAATCGGGCGACGGACAGCGCCGCGTCAACTCGGCGAGGCGGACGGGAGCGGCCTGAGCCGGGTAGCAATCCTCGTCGAACAGATAGACGAGGACTGAATATTCCCGGGCGACGCCGCTCTCATGGAGCGGCAGCTGGAACGCGCCGTCGCGGCCTTGGACAGCGGTGACTGTCGCATCCGAAATTCGCCGATCGTCGAGCGACAGGGGGACGGATGGAAGATAGACCACCGCGACGACATCGCTGTCGCTGTCGAACTGGACGCGGAGCTCGCTCGTCTCGGGGAAGTAATCGACATCGATCAAGCGGCTTGGCGCCGTGTCGCCCAGGAAGACGAACGCCGTTGCGGCGCAGGCCAGCAGTCCGGAAACGATGACCAGCCACCGAATGCCGCGCCATGTCGCCGGTCGATGCAACCTCGTGGTTTGCCTGATACCCCCCGTGCGGAGCCCGTTCCGGCGGACGCTGCCACCACCGCGCGCCCGTTTCGCGTCGCCCGAGCGAAAGGCCGCGGCTGCGACGAAATAATTATACCGGACGCACGGCCGCGGCGTCACGGCTCCTGCCATCCCTTCGGCGTGGTTCCGGAACCGGGTCGGGCCGCTCGGGCTGCGCGCCGGGGCTGGCCAGCGGGACCGCGCTTCGCTAAGTATCTGATCTCATTTTCCGGATGGGTGGCCGAGCGGTTGAAGGCACCGGTCTTGAAAACCGGCAGGGCGGCGACGCCCTCGTGGGTTCGAATCCCACCCCATCCGCCATCCTGCTTCGCGCACCGCGCTTCGCAGGATTCCCATCCAATCCAGGAGCGAAGCAGGATGCCCGCCGTCGCTTTAGCGAAGGAGGGCGGGATAGACGCACTACGTCTATCTGCTGAAAAGCGATGCCGTCGAAGGGCAACGCTACATCGGACTCACGACCAATCCGAAGCGGCGGCTCGCCGAACATAACACCAGGAAGTCACCCTACACCGCCAAGTATGCCCCTTGGCGCCTGGTGACCTGCATCGCCTTCACCGAAGAGGGAAGAGCAGCGGCGTTCGAACGCTATCTCAAGTCCGGTTCCGGTCACGCCTTCGCTAACAAGCGATCGTGGTGAAGGCCCGAGGACGAAATGCCAGGCGCATTTTCACAATCCCGCCCATCTGCCAGGCCTGGGTTTCAGACGAACCCACTCGCTTGTCGGCGTGCCCTTCACGAGCCCGCCGTGCGGCGGATGGCGGCGGGGGCCAATGCGCCTGCCGGCGGCGGCGCGGCCGCCGGTTGGGCGCTGCGCCCGGTGAGATGGCGCCAGGCCGCCGAGAGCGCCAACCAGCACAGGCCGGTCAGCGCCAAGGGCAGCCAGTCGCCGAGCGCGCCGGCAAGGTCGGCCAACAGGGCGGCGAGGCCAGCCGCCCCGGCATAGTGCAGCAGGTTGAAGGCGGTCGCGAGCAGCACGTCGCCGGGCAGGAACAGAGCCATGCCGAGCAGGCCGTCGCGGGCCAGGAAGGCGATTTCGAGCGGCGCCTCGGCGGCCGTGGCCGCGCGGGGGGCGGCGGCGGCGGTGGCCGTGGCGATGCCGGTGAGGAAGCCGGGCAGGATGACGTGCAGGCAACGGGCAGTGCGTGACGACATGGCTTTCCTCGATCCCCAAGCCCCGGCGCCGCCTTGCGGCCGCTCCGGAACAGCCATGCTCCCCCTGGACGGTGTCAGGCTAGGGCGCGGCTTGTTAACGGCGGCTAACCCGGGGTTAAGCGAAGGTTAAGACGGTCGGTCGTGCGGCGCGGAAATCCGCCTTTTCCCGGCATCCGAGTCGGTCGGCATTGTGACCGTCGTCACGGGCCGGGCCGTGGCGGACGCCTCGGGCGGCGGCCATTGAACCGCCCCCGGCGAGGCTCTACGTTTGCATAATGTCCATCGCCTTGCCCCGTTCGGAGATCGCTCCGCCGCCGCGGCGCGTGCCGGCCGTTCGCCCGGCGCGGCTCGGCGACGTGCGCGAACTGGTGGCGATCGAGCACCGCTCCTTCGACGGCGACCGGCTGACCCCGCGCAATTTCCAGTACCTGCTGACCAAGGCGAACTCGGCCTGCCTGGTGGCCGAGGAGGATGGCCGGCTGTTCGGCTACGCCCTGATCCTGTTCAGCGCCGGCACCTCGCTCGCCCGCCTCTATTCTTTCGCCGTCGATCCGACGACGCGCCGGCTCGGCATCGGCAAGCTGCTGCTGCAGGCCGCCGAGCAGGCGGCGCGCGAGCACGATTCGACCTATCTGCGCCTCGAGGTGCGCCCCGACAACGCGGCGGCGATCCGCCTCTACAAGGACGCCGGCTACCGCGAGTTCGGCGTGCTGCACGACTTCTACGACGACCATTCCGACGCGCTGCGCATGGAGAAGTCGCTGGCGCCGCAGCTCAAGCCGGAGCTGGTGCGGGTGCCCTACTACCAGCAGACGCTCGATTTCACCTGCGGCCCCTCGGCCCTGATGATGGCGATGGCGGCGCTCGACCCCTCGATCCGCATGAATCGCGGCCTCGAGCTGCGGCTGTGGCGCGAATCGACCACCGTGTTCATGACCTCGGGCCATGGCGGTTGCGGCCCCTACGGCCTGGCGCTCGCCGCCTACGGGCGCGGCTTCGACGTCGAGGTCCATGTCAACGACGCCGCCGACCATTTCGTCGATTCGGTGCGCAGCGCCGAGAAGCGCGAGGTGATCCGGCTGGTCAACCAGGACTTCCGCCGCGAGATCCGCGAGACCGACATCCGGGTCCATGCGCGGCACGCCGATCTGCCGTTCCTGACCGCGGCGGTCGATTCGGGCGGCATCCCGATCGTCCTGATCAGCTCGCACCGCCTCTACCGCGAGCGCTTTCCGCACTGGCTGGTGGTGACCGGCTACGACGACCGCTTCATCTACGCCCACGACCCGCTGGTCGAGGCCGACGGCCACAAGTCGCGCCTCGACTGCATCAACATGCCGATCCTGCGGCGCGACTTCGAACGCATGGCCCGCTACGGCAAGGCGCAGCTGCGCGCCACCCTGATCGTCCGCAAACGCCAACAGCCCGAGCCGCTCTAGTCCAGATGCAAGCCATCATCGTCGAGCGCAAGACGCACTTCCCGTACCGCAATCCCGGCTGCCTCGTGGTCAACAACCGCGAGTTCATCACCCGGCCCGAGCTGGTGCAGGGCAAGCACGTCAAGATCATCAACCTGTCGAACGACTACAGCTATCTCGGCTACGGCTACTACTGCTCGCTGCTCGCCGAGGCGCGGCAGCAGCGCGTCATCCCGTCGGTCAAGACCATCCTCGAGTTGCGCGAGCGCTCGATCTACACCCACGCGCTGCCCGAGCTCGACGAGCAGCTGCGCCAGCAGATCAGGAAGCTCGAGGCGCGCCCCGAGGGCGCCTTCACGGTGCACATCTTCTTCGGCCGCGCCGACGACGCCCGCTTCCAGGACCTGGCGCGCCGGGTCTTCGACGAGTTCCGCTGCCCGCTGCTGCGCATGCACATCGACCCCGAGGACAACTGGCACATCGCCTCGATCCGGCCGGTGACGCTGAACGAGCTCAAGCCCGAGCAGCAGGAGTTCTTCGAGAACGCCCTCGAGGCCTATACCCGGGTGAGCTGGCGCCTGCCCAAGGCGAAGAGCCAGGCGCGCTACACCATCGCCGTCCTGCACAATCCGCAGGAGAAGCTGCCGCCGTCGTCGCCCCGCACGCTGCAGAAGTTCATCCGCATCGCGGAGCAGATGGGCGTCGAGATGGAGCCGATCGAGCGCAAGGACTATGCCGAGCTGGCCGAGTACGACGCGCTCTTCATCCGCGAGACCACCGCCATCGACCACCACACCTTCCGCTTCGCCAAGCGCGCCGAGAAGGAGGGGATGCCGGTGATCGACGACCCGACCTCGATCCTGCGCTGCACCAACAAGGTCTACCTGGCCGAGCTCCTGAAGATGAACAAGGTGCCGACGCCGAAGACCGTGGTGCTCGATAACCGCGGCCTCGATCTCGTCGAGCAGGAGATCCCTTATCCCGTGGTGCTGAAGATCCCCGACGGCGCCTTCAGCCGCGGCATCATCAAGGCCGCCAACCGCCAGGAGCTGCACGACGGCGCGGCCAGGCTGTTCAAGGATTCGGACATCATCCTGGCGCAGGAATACGTCTACACCGAGTTCGACTGGCGCATCGGCATCCTGCGCGGCCAGCCGCTCTACGCCTGCCAGTATTTCATGTCGCGCGGCCACTGGCAGGTGGTCAAGCACGAGGAAGGCGGCGGCTTCAAGGAGGGCGGTTTCCGCACCCTGCCGATCGAGCAGGCCCCCGCCGAGGTGGTCTCGATCGCGCTCAAGGCGGCGGGCCTGATCGGCGACGGCCTCTACGGCGTCGATCTCAAGCAGACCGCCAAGGGCGTGGTGGTGATCGAGGTCAACGACAACCCCTCGATCGACATGGGCTGCGAGGACGCCGTGCTCAAGGACGAGATCTACCGCGTCATCGTCCAGGAGTTCATCCGCCGCCTCGAGGGCCGGCCGGCCGCGGCCGAGGCTCCCGCGCCCCAGGGCACGCTGCTCCCCTTCCCCGCGCTCAGCCCGGCGGTGGGCAAGTAGCCGCCGGCCGAGTTTGGCCGCCCGAGTTGTACCGGTCCGGCGGTTCCGCTAGAACAGGCGGCAACGAAAAGCCAACCCAAGGGAGGAGCACCATGGCCGAGCAGCCCGTCACGTGGATTCTGGGAACCGCACTGGCGGCGGCGATCGCCTTGCCCGCGAGCGGCCAGACGCTCAAGGCGTCGCACCAGTTCCCCGGCGGCAAGGGCGACGTGCGCGACGAGATGGTGCAGATCATCGCCCGCGAAGTCGCCGCCGCCAATGTCGGCCTCGAGATCAAGGTCTATCCCGGCGCCTCGCTGGTCAAGCCGAACGAGCAGTGGAGCGCGATGGTCAAGGGCCAGATCGACATCTCGGCCTTCCCGCTCGATTACGCCAGCGGCCGGCACCCGCAGTTCGGCGCCACGCTGATGCCGGGGCTGGTGCGCAATCACGACCATGCCAAGCGGCTCAACAGCTCGCCCTTCATGCGGG
The DNA here is from genome assembly GCA_964442055.1 of uncultured Rhodospirillaceae bacterium. Classification (GTDB taxonomy): domain Bacteria; phylum Pseudomonadota; class Alphaproteobacteria; order Ferrovibrionales; family Ferrovibrionaceae; genus CAYTWJ01. The sequence continues at coordinate 8,431 of CAYTWJ010000065.1, forward strand.
AGATCAAGAAGGTGATCAGCGATGCCGGCGTCGTCGTGCTGGCCGACGCCTGGCTCGCCGGCGCCTTCGGCTCCAAGGACAAGTGCATCCTCGAGCCCGCCGACGCCAAGGGCCTCAAGGTGCGCTCGGCCGGCGCCAGCTTCGCCGAGATGTGGGCCGGGGCCGGCGCCTCGATCGTCTCGATCCCCTCGAACGAGGTCTACAACGCCCTGCAGACCGGCGTCGCCCAGGCGACCGACACGTCGTCGGGCAGCTTCGTATCCTTCCGCCTCTACGAGCAGCTCAAGTGCCTGACCGCGCCGGGCGACAACGCGCTGTGGTTCATGTACGAGCCGGTGCTGATGTCGAAGAAGAGCTACGAATCGCTCAAGCCCGCGCAGCAGAAGGCGCTGATGGCGGCGGCGAAGAAGTCGGAGGACTACTTCCTCGCCGAGGCCAAGAAGCTCGACGACGAGATGGTGGCAGCCTACAAGAAGGCCAACGTGCAGGTGGTCACCATGACCGCGGCGCAGGCCGACAAGTGGCGCGAAGTGGCGCGCGGCACCTCCTACAAGACCTTCGCCGAGCAGGTGCCGGGCGGCAAGGAGATCATCGAGAAGGCGCTGGCGGTCAAGTAGCGCGCCATCCGGCCCAAGCACGGCGCGGCGATGGACGGCTTCATCCGCTTGGTCGGCTGGCTGTCGCGCGCCTGCGGCGTGCTCGCCACGGCGTTGATCGCGCTCTCGGTGCTGGTGGTCTGCCAGATGGTGTTCGTGCGCTTCGTGCTCAACCAGCCGAGCATCTGGCAGACCGAGTTCACGATCTTCTGCCTGATCGGCGCGACCCTGCTCGGCAGCCCCTACGTCCTGCTGACCAAGGGCCACGTCAACGTTGACCTGCTGTCGATCTATCTTGGCCGGCGGACGCGCTTCTGGCTTGAGCTGGCCTCGGCCGCCGTCTCGCTTGCCTTCTGCCTGCTGATCGCGGTGCTCGGCTACACCTTCTGGCACGAGGCCTGGGCCGGCGGCTGGCGCACGTCGAGCATCTGGCGCGCCCCGCTCTGGATCCCCTATTTCGCCTTGCCGGTCGGCATGGGCGTGCTGTCTCTGCAATACGTCGCCGATATCCTGAGCCTCGTCACCGGCCGCGCGCAGCCGTCGCGCGTCGGCCACGGCGAGCCCGCATGAGCCCGCTTCTCGCCGGCGCGGTCGTCCTGCTGGTCACCTTGCTCGTCCTGTTCGCCGGCCCGCCGGTCGCCTTCGCGCTCGGCGCGCTGGCGGTGTTCTTCCTGCTCGTCTTCGAGGGCCCGCGCAGCCTCGACGGCATCGCCGACACCTTCTATGCCGGGCTCGACGACTTCACGCTGGTGTCGATCCCGATGTTCGTGCTGATGGGAGCGGCGATCGGCGCCTCGCCGGCCGGCAAGGACCTCTACGAGGCGCTGGACCGCTGGCTCTACCGCGTGCCCGGCGGGCTGGTCGTGTCGAATCTCGGCGCCTGCGCGCTGTTCGCCGCGCTCACCGGTTCCTCGCCCGCGACCTGCGCGGCGATCGGCCGCATGGGCATCCCCGAGATGCGCAAGCGCGGCTATTCCGACGAGATCGCCACCGGCTCGATCGCCGCCGGCGGCACGCTCGGCATCCTCATCCCGCCGAGCCTGACCTTCATCCTCTACGGCATCGCCACCGAAACCTCGATCGGCCGGCTGTTTCTTGCCGGCGTGCTGCCCGGCGTCATGCTGACCGTCCTGTTCATGGCCTGGACGATGATCGGCTCCTGGCGCGCGGGCTTTCGCGCCCATGCCCGCGACTTCCGCTACAGCTGGACCGACAAGCTGCAGGCGCTGCCGCGCGTCGCGCCGTTCCTCGCCATCATCGTCGCGGTGATGTACGCGCTTTACGGCGGCGTCGCCACGCCGTCGGAGGCGGCGGGGGTCGGCGCCTTCCTGTGCGTCGCGCTCGCCGCGCTCATCTACCGCATGTGGCAGCCGCGCGACCTGTGGCGCATCCTGCACCAGGCGACGCGGGAATCGGTGATGATCATGATGATCGTCGCCGGCGCGGCTTTGTTCGGCTACATGCTCACCCGCATCGACGTCACGCAGTCGCTGGCCACCTGGATCGCGGCGCTCGAGGTCAACCGCTGGGTGCTGATGCTGGTCATCAACGTCTTCCTCCTGGTGGCGGGCTGCTTCCTGCCGCCGGTGGCGATCATCCTGATGACGGCACCGATCCTCTATCCCATCGTCACCTCGGCCGGGTTCGACCCGATCTGGTTCGGCGTCATCGTCACCATCAACATGGAAATCGGCCTGATCACCCCGCCGGTCGGCCTCAACCTCTATGTCATCAATGCCATCGCCCCCGACGTGCCGATCCGCAAGGTGCTCTGGGGCTCGGTTCCGTATGTCGTCTGCATGGCGCTGGGCGTTGTCCTGCTCTGCCTCTTTCCCGGCATCGCCACCTGGCTGCCCGAGTGGCTGATGGGCCCGGCGGCCTGACACCGGACACGGCGGGCTTTACCGAAAATCAAGAGAAAGAAGGTTATATTCTTCGCGCCGGCGTAGGTGCGCCGGCCGAGGGGACCACGTTGGCCATGATCGGGGGCGAGACCGGCGCCGCCGCGTCCGAGCGGCCTTCTTTCCGCGAGCGCTTCGCCGCCTGGTGGCATGGCTATGAGCTCGCCGCGGCGCCGCCACCTTCCCCTTCGCGCACCGCCCAGCGGCCGACGGCAGCTGCGTCGCCGCCGGCGGCGACGACGCGGGCCGAGGCGCTGCAGCGCATCTGGGGCGAGGGCTTCGTCTCGCCGGGAAATCCCGAGGCGATCATCGAGCTGGTCAAGCCGCTGCGCCTCAATCCCGAGATCAGTCTGCTCGACCTCGGTGCCGGTCTGGGCGGCCCCGACCGCGAGATCGTCAAGGCTTTCGGCGTGTGGACCACCGGGCTCGAAGCCGAGCGCGACTTCGTCGAGCGCGGCAGCGAGCAGGCGACGTGCGCCGGGCTCGCCAACAAGGCGACGCTCAACGTCTTCGACCCGGAGACGGCGGAACTGCCCGAGCGCAAGTACGACCGCGTCTTCTCCAAGGAGCTGCTGCATACGGTCACCGACAAGCCGCGCCTCGTCGCGCAGATCGCCCGCACGCTGCGCAACAAGGGCGAGCTGCTGTTCACGGATTATGTCATCGGCACCTCGGCCGGCGCGGTCCGGCGGGTGGCGGAATGGGCTTCGGGCGAAGCGGGGCCGCGCCACCCGGTGCCGGCTGAGGCTCTGGTCGACATGCTCAAGACCGCCGGCCTCGACGTGCGCATTGCCGAG
>CAYTWJ010000066.1:0-11690 GCA_964442055.1 uncultured Rhodospirillaceae bacterium
CCCGCGTCCGCTCCGCCGGATCATCACTGCGAACCGCCGCGATAGCCGACGCGCTGCACGCTGTTCTGGCCGGCGGCGCTCGCGACCGCGCTGAAGGCGCCGATCAGGTCGGCGGCGGCGACGGCGGCGAAGCTCGCGCCGTCGTCGGATTCCTGCAACTCGGGCGTGTGCGTGCCGTCGGTCCAGGCGCCGAACTGCACCAGGGCGACGGCGGCGCCGAAGCCCTGCAGGTCGACGGCGGCGCCGTTGGCCGTGGCGGCGCGCGCCGCCGGCGCCAGGCTCAGCGCCGCGTCGAGGTTGCTCTTGAGGTCTCGCATGGATGGCTCTCCCGCTGGCGAAACGAAAAGCGGCGCCGGTGCGGCGCCGCCGGGTCAGGCGATGCGCCGCGCTCAGGACGCGGCGAACTTCATCAGCTTGATCGCCTCGAAGTTGACGACGTCGCCGCCGACGCGCTTGCGCGCGTAGTAGAGGACGTGCGGCTTGGCGCTGTAGGGATCGCGCAGCACCGAGACGCCCTGGCGGTCGACCACGGTGTAGCCGGCGCGCAGGTTGGCGAAGGCGATCGAGAGCGAGTTGGCGGCGATCGCCGGCATGTCCTCGGCCAGCGCGACGGGGAAGCCGAGCAGCAGGTCGGGCTGGCCGGCGCTGGCGGCGGGCTGCCAGAGATAGTTGCCCTGGCCGTCCTTGAACTGGCGGATGCGGCGCGCGCTGTCGCGGTTCATCAGCCACACCGCGCCGGCGCGGTAATCGGATTTCAGCGCGTAGACGAGCGCGATCAGCGCATCGGCGGGGTCGCTCGCGGCGAAGGCGCCGGCGGCGCCCGAGGCGACGTATTGCAGCGTGCCCCAGGGCCGCGTCGCGTCGTCGGTGGCGGCGACCGGATAGGCGAGGAAGCCGCGCGGCTGGCCGACGCCGGTGCCGGCGACGAAGGCGGCGTTCTCGCGCCGCGCGAAGCGGTCGGCGAGCTTGGCGGCGAGCCAGGCCTCGATGTCGAGGCTGGCGTCCTCGATCAGCTGCTGGGTCGCCTTCGGCATGGCGTAGATCTCGTGCGCCGGGATGCGCAGCTTGCCGAGCTGGCCGGTGGCGGTCTCGGGCCGTGCCGCCGCCTCGCCGGCCCAGGAGGCGGTGATGTCGTCGCGGTCGACCAGCTCCTCGAAGGCGTCGCCCTGGATGGCGACGGCGCGGGCGAAGCGGCGGATCGGCGAGGTCTCGAAGACGGTGCGCGCGATCTCCTCGCTCATCGTCGCCGAGACGGCGTAGCCGCCTTCCGGGTCGGCGCCGACCGCGAGCGCCTTGAGCTCGGGCGCGACCTCGCCCCGGCGCAGGTAATGGGCGAAGGCCGGCGAGGGCGCCGGCGCGTCGGCCTCGCCCGGCAGCGCGCGCGGCGCGCGGCGCAGCGCCGTCTCGACGCGGTCGAGGCGCTGGCCGAGCTCGGCCAGCCCGGAAGCGGCGGCGTCGTGGTAGGCGTCGACCGCCTGGTTCAGTTCGGCGAGGTCCATCTCAGCGTCCTTTCATCATCCGGTTGAGGTCGTCGGTGCGCCGGCGCAGGCGCCGCACGGCGGCGGCGAGCGCGGCGTCGGCCTCCGCCTTCACCGCGGTGACGCGGGCGGCGGGGTTGGCCGGGAAGGTGACCAGCGACACCTCCCACAAATCGACGTCGGTGAGCACGCGCTGGCGCGTGCGCTCGTCGATCTGGCTCGCCACCGCGACGTAGCCGATCGAGAGGCCGCTGACCGCGCCGAGCTTCAAAAGCTCGTAGGCCTCGGCGCCGGGGCGGGTGGCGAGGGCGAGCCGGCCGGCGACCTGGAGGCCGACGCCGTCCTCGCGCATCCGCTGCCAGACGCCGATCGGCCGGCGGCTGTCGTGCTGCCAGAGCATCGCCGGCATGGTGGCGGCGCGGGCGTGCTCGGCGAGCGAGCGGCGGAAGGCGCCCGGCGCCACCACGTCGGCGAAGGCGTCGGAGACGCCGAACACCGAGCCGTAGCCGGCGAAGCTGCCGTCCTCGCCCAGCGCCTTGAGGGCGAAGGGCCGGGTCAGGAACTTGTGCGTCATGTTCGCTTCCTTGCGCGGCCGCGCGGCCGCTGCGGCGATGGCTGTGCAATCAGCGGCGCGCTAAGATCGCGGCGATGCCGTTCGCCTCACGATCAGCATGGGCGTGCGCGCTGGCCCTCGGCGCGCTGCTGGCGCCGGCAGGCGGCGCGGCGCCGGCGCGCGATCCGGACCTGCCCGAGGTCGATCCGCCCGGACAAGGGCGGGCAGTGGCCGGCGACGACGCCACCACCGCCAGCCGATGCGTCGGCAATCCCGTCACGCCGCTTTGCGCCGTCGAGACCGTCATCGCCTGCTTCACCCGCAAGCAGGACGAGTTGTGCCGCATCGGCATGGGGCTGGACAGGCCACCCGAGCTGGTTCGCGACGGTCCGGTTCCGGACGATTACTATTACTATAGATACCGCGTCGTCTCGGCGAGGCGATTTGGCGCGAACGACCTGCCGGAGCCGCGAGAGCTCAAGCTGACCGAGATGCCGCCGGCCTGGTGGTACACCGAAGACCGCCGGCAGTACCGGCCCGGGGACGCGGAAATCGTCCTGCTGCAACAGATTTGCTGGCCCAGTCCCGCCGGATGCGATCCGATGGGCGACCCGGACCGCTTCACCTATCATCTGCGGCGCCTGGGTGAAAATTGGGCGGTGCTGGTTTGGGACACCCCCGATCCGCGCTTCGAGGAAGTCAAACCCGAAGAATTCTAGCGCGCGAAACGGAAATAATCGTTGCGCGATGTCTCCTTCGGTTGCTTGGTTTGTCGGAAGTTCGAAAGCTCATGGCGCAACTTGCGGCCGTGGCCGCCATTGGCGATCGCCTTCCAGATTTGGAAGTCGTTGGGCTTGAGGACTCCCTTGTCCTTTGGCTCGCTGACGTTCAAACGCGCGGCTTCCCCGGCCGGCAAGGTCTTGATCGTCGCCTTGATTGCCGGCCGGACGAGATCGGCGCCGCCGTTGCCGCCCTCTCGGAACAAGACGTCGCACAAGGCGGATGCGCTATCGTGATCCTCGATCTCGGCCAACAGCCGATGGCCGGGAATGCCATCGCCGGCCTGATGCAATGCTTGGGTGTCCAGGTACCAGCGATAGACCCGGACTCGCTGCCCGATCGTCAGCTCGCCCGGATGCCTGACATCGGCGAGATCGGGAAAATCCCTTCTGAACTGCGGATTCTTTAACAAGCCGGCGCTGATCCCGCTCGAGGCAAGCACATTGCCACGCTTGTCCTTGTCGTCTTCGAGCCCGCCCTCGACGGCGAACGTGTCGGCGTAGCAGCGGCGCTCCTGGTCGCTCGCATCGGGGAGCTTCGCGACTTCGTCGTTCCAGGCATCCCAATGCTCCTTGACCGAGGGGGTGGCCCATTTCTCGGGAGGCGTCCTCGGGACCGGTCCTGTCGGGCTCTTGCCGGTATCGACATCGCTGCCCCCGCTGCCGCCGCCGCCGCCGCCGTCGGTCCACTGGCCGCCTTCGGGCGCGCCGGCCGGCGCGCGCGGCTGGTCCCGCCGGCCGCCTTCCTTGGCATGCGCCGCGCGGCCGGGGCGAGGCGCGGCCTCGCTCAAGGCATCGCCGCCGGCGACCGGGCCGTAGCCGACGGCGGCGCGCTTTTCGTTGGCGGTGAGGAACGGCGCGGCGCCGACGCGCGCCCACAGCTCCTCGCGCCGGGGCCCGAGCGCGCTCATGGCGTCGGCGTCGTAGGCCAGGCGCAGGCCGGCGCCGAAGCGCGGGCTCAGCCAGTTGTTGAGCTGGTCGGCGACGAAGTCGAGGAAGGGCAGGATGGTGTCCTCCCACAGCGCCAGCCGCGCCTCGCGGTAGTTGGCGTAGGTGGCGTCGCCGGGGATGCCGATCAGCATCGGCGGCACGCCGTAGGCGGCGGCGATGTCGCGCGCGCTGTGCAGCCGGCCGGCGGCGAAGTCCATGTCCTTGGGCGACAGCGCCATCTCCTTCCAGTCGAGGCCGCCCTCGAGCAGCATCGGCCGGCCGGCGTTGCGCGCGCCGCCGTACTGCTCGGCGATCTCGCCCTTGAGCCGCTCGAACTGCTGGTCGGTGAGCGTCGCCGGCCCCTCGCGCGGCGCGAAGACGAGCGCGCCCGAGGGCCGCGCGCCGTTCTGCAGCAGCGCCTGGTTCCAGGCGGCGGCGGCGTTGTGCTGGTCGATGGCGTAGGCGGCGGCCTCGATCGGGGAGAGCCCGTACCAGTCGTCGAGCGGGTGGAAGGCCTTGAGGTGCAGAAGCGCCGCCGCGCCGCTGAGCGGATCGGCGGGATAGGCGATCTTGCGCCCCGGCAGCGTGTATTCGTAGCCGGCGGGCAGGCCGTGCGCGCCGGGCAGCACGGCGACCCGGTCGGGGCGCAGCGCGTGCAGCTCGCGCGGCGGGCCGCGCTCGGGCCCGACCGCCTCGAGATAGGCGTTGCCGGCGATGAGGAAGTGGCCGTAGAGCGTCTCGAACAAGGCCGCGCCGCCCTGCAGCGGGTTGGGCCGCGCCAGGAGATCGAGCAGCGGGTGGGCGAGATGCTCGCGCCCGCCCTCGGCATAGAGCAGCCAGCGCGCCGAGGCCGCGCCCTGCGCGATCAGGCGCACGCAGCGGAAGGCGACGACGTTGCGCCGGAAGCCCTCGTCGGCGAGCTGGTCGTAGCGGCGCGCCGTCCAGCGCGGCGCCGCCGGCCCGGTCCAGGCGAAGAGCGGCGCCGCCCCGGCGTCCTTGCGCGAACCCAGCCGCCGCGCCCGCCGCCGGCGCAGGAAATCGAACATGCGCGTTCAGCCTCCCAGCCGGCGCAGGCGCGGCTCGCCGCTGCGGCCGAGCATCAGGTCGGTGAGCGCCCAGACCAGCGCGTCGAGCCGGTCGGGCGAGGCCTCGGCGCCGGTCGCCTCCCAGTTGACCATCTGGTCCTCGAGCGCCGGGAAGGCGCCGACATGGCGCACGCGGCCCTGCTCGTAGAGCGCCGCCACCGGCTCGGCGCGGGCGCGCTTGCCGCGGCTGGCATGCACGCTGCGCAGCGGCAGCGCGGCGTCGACGGCGCGCAAGGTGGCGGCGACCAGGTCGCCGCCGTTGTTGACCTCGGCGACGACGCGGTCGGCGGCGAAGCGGTGATAGGCCTCGGCGGCGATCGCCGCCCAGCGGTCCGGCGCGTGGCGGCCGGAAAGGTCGGCGAGCACGTAGCCGCGGCCGTCGGCGCCGCGGCCGGCGACGACGATGCCGGTCTCGGCGGCGCCGGCGCCGCGGCTCACCGCCGGGTCGATGGCGACGACGACGCGGGCGAGGTCGGGGGCGCGGGCGACGCGGCAGTCCTCGATGCGCGCGCGCCGCCAGAGCGCGCCCTCGGCCTCGCTCAGCATCTCGGCGTGCAGCTCCTGGCGGCCGAGCCGGGTGCCCTCGTAGCTGCGCCGCAGCCGCTCGAGGAAGCCGGGCGCGAGGTTCGCGGCGTTGTCGTAGGTGATGCCGCGCACCACCGCGGTGGCGGCGTCGGCGATGAGATCGGCGAGCAGCTTGCGCGGCCGCGGCGTCGTGGTGACGACGCGGCGCGGCTCCACCCCTAGTCGCAGCGTCATTTCGAGATTGCTCCAGGTTTCCTCGAGCGCGCCCCAGGCGGCGAGCTCGTCGGCCCAGGCGCCGTCGTGGCTGGGGCCGCGCAGGCGGTCGGGCTCCTCGGCGGAATAGAGATCGGCGCGCGCGCCGTCGGGCCAGACGAGCTGGGCCTTGGACGGCTCGTAGCGCGGCATGAACCAGGGCGGCGAGACGGCGAGGATGCCGCTCTCGCCCTCGACCATGATCTTGCGCACGTCGCGCTCGGTGGCGCCAACCAAGGCGAGGCGCCGCCGGCGGCCGCTCTCGACCTCGGCGCGCACCCATTCGGCGCCGGCGCGGGTCTTGCCGAAGCCGCGCCCGGCGAGCACCAGCCAGACCTGCCAGTCACCCGGCGGCGGCAGCTGCTCGCGCCGCGCCCAGAACTCCCAGCGGTGCTCGAGCAGCGCCGCCTCGAGGTCATCGAGGCGGCGGAGGAAGCGGCGCCGCTGCAAGGCGGCCAGCGAGGCGATCGAGCTTGCGCTCGAGCCGGGCGCGGGCGCCGGCGACGAGCGAGGCGAGGACGTCCTGCGCGCCGGCCTCGCCGGCGGCGGCGCCGCGGGCGTGCCATTCGAGCCAGAGCTTGCAGGCGGCGACGTTGCCGCGGCAGGCGTGGCGGTGCAGCGAATCGATGACCGCCGCGGTGGCCTTGGCCCGCCCATTGCGCAGCTCCTCGCGGAAATGCCGGCGCAGCGTCGCCGTGCCGATGCCCGCCGGGCCGATCAGGCCGGCGATCTCGCGCTGGCTGATGCCGAAGGCGGCAAGCAGCTCGACCAGCCGGCGCTGCTCGGCGCTCGGCGCGAAGGCCCGTTCGCTCAACTCCCCTCCTCCGTCGCCCGCCGCGTGAGCGCCGTCACGCCGGCGACATGCCGCCCGTGACCGCCCTCACAAACCCGCCAACGCCTGCTGGCGCGCGGCGGCACCGGCGCGCCATGCTTCTCCCCGTCGCCAGGGAGCGCGGAGGGGATTTGGTGCCATGGCCAGCGTCAGCGAAGACGGTTCGAACCCGACCGATGCGGCGGAGACGCCGCCCGCCGCGCCGTTGCCGACCGGCGGCGACATCCGGCGCGCGCGCCAGGAGCTCAAGCTGACGCCCGAGGACTTCGCCAGGATGTTCGCGGTCAGCGCCAGCACGCTCGAGGCCTGGGAGGAAGGGCGGACCGCTCCCGACCTGCTGCAGCGGATCTATCTCGCGCGCCTGATCGGCAACGCCGAGCCGGCGGCCGGCGCGGAATGATCTGACAATAATCCTAAACTAGCAAAATTTTCCGACATTGTCGACATGATTCTTCGCCGTGGCGGCGGAATCCGCCCCGGCACGTGCCCGCCGCCGCTCGATGCCCGCCAGCGTTGAGTGAAATTTTAACCTTTACCCGCGTTAACTGATCCCCTGGCCGGAACAGCCGGAGGCCGCCATGGGGATCCCGTTCCAGTCCGCGTTCTCGCCCGCCGCCTTGCCGCCGATGTCGCCGATCGACATCCAGGGCCAGCAGGCCGCGCTGCGCGCCGCCTTCGCCGCCCCCCGCCCCTATCGGCTGCCGCACGCCTTCCTGCTGCTGCTGCGCTTCGCGCTGGTCAACGTCGTCGCGCTCGCCCTGCTCGCCGCCGCCTGGGCGCAGGGCTGGATCGGCCTGGTCGCCGAAGCCGATCCGACGCACCAGTGCGCGGCGATCGCCGGCGTCTTCCTGGTCGGGCTGGCGCTCTGCACGGCGAAGACCTGGCGGGTCAGCCGCGAGCTCAACGAGTTGCAGGCGGAGGCGCCGGCGCCGTGGAGCCGCACCGCGCGCTATCTCGAGCGGGTGCGCGGCCGCGACGCCTCGAGCCGGGCGATCGCCGCCGGCGCGCTGCGCGCCAAGCTGATGGTGCGCATCGGCGCGGTGCGCCACATCGCCTCGACGCTGGTCGTGCTCGGCCTGCTCGGCACCGTGGTCGGCTTCATCATGGCGCTCTCCGGCGTGCGCCCCGACATCGCCGCCGACGCGCGCGCGGTGTCGTCGATGGTGTCGACACTGATCGCCGGCATGTCGGTGGCGCTCTACACCACGCTGGTCGGCTCGCTCCTCAACATCTGGCTGATGGTCTGCTTCCACATCCTGGCCAGCGGCACGGTGCGGCTGGTCGCCGGCATCGTCGAGCGGGGCGAGGCCGATGCCGGAGCCTGACCTGTTCGAGCGCGACGAGGACAACGGCGTCGCCTTCCGCGACGTCATCACGCTGGCGCTGTGCGGCTTCGTCGCCATGGTGGTGCTGCTGCTGCCGCACCTCAACCCGCCGGTCAAGGCGAGCGCGGCGGAGAGCATCAGTCAGCCCGGCAACGTCATCGTCGAGGCGCGCTGGCCCGACGAGCTCGACGCCGACGTCGACCTCTGGGTGCAGGCGCCCGGCGACGTGCCGGTCGGCTATTCGAACAAGGGCGGCCTGATCTTCAACCTGCTGCGCGACGACCTCGGCCTGTTCGGCGACGCCACCAAGCTCAATTACGAGGTCTCCTACAGCCGCGGCGTGCCGCCGGGCGAATACGCCGTCAACCTGCATCTCTACCGCAACAGCGCGATGGTCTATCCGGTGCCGGTGACGCTGGTGGTCAGCGTCAAGCCGGCGCCCGAGGACGCGGCGCGCCAGATACTGGTCACCAAGGTCGAGCTGCGCCGCGAGGGCGAGGAGCTGACCGCGGCGCGCTTCGCCCTCGACGGCGGCGGCAATCTCGCGCGCGACAGCGTGCACAGCCTCCACAAGCCGCTGCGCAGCGGCCGCAAGGGCTGAGGCGATGGCGGTCGACGAGCTCTTCCTGCTCTTCGCCTTCTGGGCGCTCGTGGCGGCGGCGCTGGCCTCGCTCAGCATCTGGTCGCCGCGGCGCCTCCCGGCCAAGCTGGCGGCGCTCGGCGCCACCGCGCTGCTGCTGCCGCTGACCTATGCCAGCCTTGCCGGGCTCCTCTCGCGGCCCAAGCCGGCGACGCTCGAATGGGCGCAGGCGCAGGCGGCCGAGGCGGCGGTGCTCGGCGCCTCGATCCGCGAGGGCGAGGGCATCTATCTCTGGCTGCAGTTCCCCGGCATTCCCGAGCCGCGCGCCTACGTGCTGCCCTGGGACCGCAAGCTCGCCCAGCAATTGCAGGAGGCCAGGCGCCAGGCCGAGCGCAACGGCAGCGGGCTCGCCATGCGCATGCCCTTCGAGCGCAGCTGGGACGACCGCGAGCCGAAATTCTACGCCCTGCCCCAGCCGGCGCTGCCGCCCAAGGACCTCTACGCCCCGCCCGAGGAGCACCGCCACCCCAGCACCGAGACGTGAGGGGGCCCTGCCGGGGCGATGTCTTGGCCCGATCGAGGCCGCCGGGCGGCGCCTCGCTCAATGCAGGTTTTTCGGGCGACTGGTGGCAGCAATGAACGGTTCGATCTGGTCGTGCGGCATTCCCGCCTGTTTCAGGATCGCCCGTGCGTAGTCGTCGTCGTGCAGCGCGTTTCTGCGAACGGCAACGCGCGTGGCGGCGCCCCCTCGCTTGTAAATTTCGACCCGGTCGGCCTGGCGCTTGAAGGTGTAGTTCAGCGAGCGCAGCGCATTAATCAGCGCGTCGTGCGGAATCACGTGCCGTTGCCCCCGCCGCGATCAGCTGCCACGGCACTTCGAACTTCACATTCTCCGCCACCCGGCCACGCGGCAGATTGCGGGCCTGCCAGCCGCGTTCCTGCAAATATTTCTCGAGTTCGTTGTCTTCCAGAAGATCCGTGAACACGAGGTCGAGCGTCTCTCCGATGACGCTGTGCAGTTCATCGAGCGAATCGGCCTCCATGGCAAGGTTCATGGCCTCGCACACACCAATCCAGCACTTGGTGGCCGGATTTTGGGCAGCGCGCCATTCCAGCTTGGCCGCAATTTCAACTGTGATGACGCCCATAGCCGCCTGGACCCCTTCGTGCTTCCGAAAATAATATAAACCTCGCCTACGCTAACTTTCAATAAACGCCCAAAGCACTGAATCTCGTGATTTATCGGACAATTCCCGCGCGCGCCGCTACGCTCGCCTCATCGCGGTACTGTCCTTGTTCGAAAATGACCGAGAGCAAGTGCGGCCCGGCGCGGCCCCTGCCCGGCGGCAGCCGGCTTCCGACCGGGACCCGCCCCCGTCCCTCGGTCATAGATCGAAGGGCGGCTTTCGGCTAGATTCCCTCCTGCCGGCGGGCGCTTCCGGGAAACCGCCGGCTGGGGGGACTTCATGGGCTTGGGCGATGCCGATTTCGGGCTGCTGCAGCGGAACATCGAGGCGATCACCGAGCAGATAGCGGCGCTTGAATATTCGCTCGTCGTCGAGACCGATTTCCGCGGGCTGGGCGAGTTCCTGCGCGGCGCCGGCTATCCGGTCTTCAACCAGAGCTTCGACCCCGACCGCAGCGACCTCGGCCCCGAGGCCTTCTGGCTGCGGGTGATCGATTCCTACGGCCGCACCGTCGCCGGCCACGGCGAGCGCATCATCCATACCGACGACCTGGTCGGCATGTTCCGCGACGGCACGATCTGGCTGCGCGAGGGCGTCGCCTTCGGCCGCGGCGTGCCGCCGCCCGAGGTGCGCGACATGCCGGTGCGCGTCGCCGGGCGGGTGGCGCATGCCGGCGCGCTCTGGGTCGAGCCGGCGCACCGCAAGAAGGGGCTGTCGCTCTACCTGCCCTATCTCAGCCGCGCGCTCTGCCTGCGCAACTACGAGACCGACTTCCACACCGGCATCGTGCTGCCCGGGCTCGCCGGCAGCATCGTGCCGCGGCTGGCCTACGGCTATCCGCATGTCGATCTCTGCTATCGCGGCTTCTGCCCGCCGACCGGGCGCGAGGAGACGATCTATCTCTGCTGGATGACGCAGGCCGAATGCATGGCCGGCTTCCGCCAGCTGCCCGACCACCCGCTCTATCCGCTGGCCCCCGACGCGGCGCGCGAGGCGCGGCGCCTCAAAGCCTGAAGTCGGCGAAGCGGCGCGGGTTGACGCAGACCATCAGCACGTTGACCCGCCGGCGGTCCTCGGCGAGCGGCAGGATCAGCCGGCTGTAGCTGTGGCGGACGCAGTCGATCATCGCCACCACCTGGTGGTAGCTCGGCACGCCGCTGAAGGCGGCGGCGCCGTAATCCTCGATCAGCGTCTGGCGGTAGGTCTCCGAGGCGATGCTGCCGACCGTGGCGGTGACGACCTTGCGGTCGATGTCGTCGGGCAGCGCGGTGCCGCGCAGGACGAAGCTGAAGCGGGCCGGATCCTCGGCCGTCACGTCGATGAGATGGATGCCGCCGACCAGCGGCCGCAGGTCGAGCACGTCGAGGTCGCGGCGCGCCGGCAACAGGCCGTCGCGGCGCTTCGATTCCCAGTAGCGGTGGGCGCCGGCGAGCTTGGCGTCCTCGGAGGGGATTTGATCAAGCGCCAGCCGACGACGCTTGACCACGTCGGCCAGAGCCACAATCGGCGCCAGACTCGTCACTCGGCAACCATCCCGTGGATTGCGCCGGCATCCCTCCGCCGCCGGCCCGCGCCTGCCCGCTCATGTTCCGCCCTGGAAGGTTAACAACCGGTTAAGCGGCGGCGGGCCGCGCTAACCCGCCGGTAACCGGCGGAAAGATAGCGTTGACGCCGGCGACGTTGCGGTCGCGCGGAGGAAAGCCGATGCGGTTCTACGACAGTTCGGAGCAGAAGGCGGAATTCACGCGCCTCGCGCTCGCCTCGCTGGAGCAACACGGCATCGCGCCCGACCCGGCGCATTTCGCCATCTGGTACGCCTATCACAGCGGCAAGTATCCCGAGCTGCGCGAGTCGCTCGACAACCTGCTGCGCCACGACATCGAGCTGAGCGAGGAGCGCCTGGACGGCATCTTCGCCGAGCATTTCGGCTTCGACGCCGCGGGCACGGCGTTCCTCGAGGCCAGCGGCCGGATCGGCACCACGGTCGAGCAGATGCTCGGCCTGCTCGGCGAGGCCGGCCGCGACGCCAGCGCCTACAGCGACGCCCTGACCGGCCTCTCCGACCGGATCTCGCCGGGCGGCCAGCCGGGCGAGCTGGCGGGCCTGGCGCGCGCGGTGATCGCCGAGACGCAGAAGATGGTCCGGCGCAGCCGGCATCTCGAGC
>CAYTWJ010000067.1:0-11685 GCA_964442055.1 uncultured Rhodospirillaceae bacterium
ACGACCGTTTCACGCGCCGCGCCGGCGCCCGGATTGCGTCCCTGGCTGCCGCGGTTCTGGTTGCCGCCCTGCTGACCGCCGGCTGCGAGAGTACCTCGACGGAGTACAGCTATCCCGAAAAGGTCGACCGCAACACTTACGACCCGGTCGGGTCGAACAAGCCGCGCGAGACCGTTTTCGGCCCGGGCGGGCTGACCTTCGGCGGCGGCGCCAAGCGGCCGGGTGAAGCCGATGGCGGCGGCGGCGGCATCGGCGTCAACAGCTTCCTCTGGCGGGCCTCGCTCGACACCATCGCCTTCATGCCGCTGGCCTCGGCCGATCCGTTCGGCGGGGTCATCATCACCGAATGGTACTCGCCGGCGCAGACGCCGAACGAGCGCTTCAAGATCACCGTCTATATCCTCGACCGCGCGCTCCGCGCCGACGGGATCAAGGTCGCGGTGTTCCGCCAGGTGCGCCGCGGCCCCGACCAGTGGGCCGACGAGGCGGTGGCGGCGGACACCGCGGCCAACCTCGAGAACGCCATCCTCACTCGCGCCCGCCAGCTCCGGATCGACCAGGCCGGCCTCTGACGCCGGACCGCCGCGCCCCTTGCCGCGGCGCGCGCCGCCCCTATGATCGGCGGTCGCGGCGCGCAGGCGCCGCGTATCGGTTGAGCGGGTGACAAGCGGGATGTCGCGTTACAACGCCAAGGCGGTCGAGGACAAGTGGCAGGCCATCTGGGCCGAGCGCGGCACCTTCCGCGTCGTCGCCGACCCGAGCAAGCCGAAATACTACGTGCTCGAGATGTTCCCCTATCCGTCGGGGCGCATCCATATCGGCCATGGCCGCAACTACACCATGGGCGACGTGGTCGCCCGCTACAAGCGGGCGCGCGGCTTCAACGTGCTGCACCCGATGGGCTGGGACGCCTTCGGCCTGCCGGCCGAGAACGCCGCGCGCGACAAGGGCGTGCATCCGGCGAGCTGGACCTACGCCAACATCGAGGACATGCGCCGCGATCTGAAAAGCCTCGGCCTTTCGATCGACTGGGAGCGCGAGATCGCCACCTGCCATCCCGGCTACTACCGCCACCAGCAGAAGCTGTTCCTCGACTTCCTCGAGGCCGGGCTGGTCTACCGCAAGGAATCCTGGGTCAACTGGGACCCGGTCGACCACACCGTGCTGGCCAACGAGCAGGTCATCGACGGCCGCGGCTGGCGCTCGGGCGCCCCGGTCGAACGGCGCAAGCTGGCGCAGTGGTTCCTCAAGATCACCGCCTATTCCGACGAGCTTTTGGCGGCGCTCGACGGGCTCGAGCGCTGGCCCGAGCGCGTGCGCCTGATGCAGCGCAACTGGATCGGCCGCTCGGAGGGCGCGCGCTTCGCCTTCGACCTCGCCGGGCGGGCGGAGAAGATCGAGGTCTACACCACCCGGCCCGACACGCTCTTCGGCGCGAGCTTCGTCGCCATCGCCGCCGACCATCCCTTCGCCCGGCAGCTCGCCGCCGAGAATGCCGGCGTCGCCGCCTTCGTCGAGGAATGCCGCCACGCCGGCACCAGCGAGGCCGAGCTGGAGAAGGGCGAGAAGAAGGGCTTCGACACCGGCGTGCGGGCGGCGCACCCGTTCCGGCCGGGGACGAGCCTGCCGGTCTACGTCGCCAACTTCGTGCTGATGGAATACGGCACCGGCGCCATCTTCGGCTGCCCGGCGCACGACCAGCGCGACCTCGACTTCGCCCGCAAGTACGGCCTGCCCGTGCTGCCCGTGGTGGCGCCGCAGGACCGCCCCGACCTCGCCATCGGCGCCGAGGCCTTCACCGACGACGGGCCGCACACCCGCCTGGTCAACTCGGAATTCCTCGACGGCCTGACCGTTCCGGAAGCGAAACGAAAAGCCGTGGCCCGGCTCGCCGTCCTGGGCCGCGGCGAGGCCGCCGTCACGTACCGGCTGCGCGACTGGGGCGTCTCGCGCCAGCGCTATTGGGGCTGCCCGATCCCGATCATCCATTGCCAGGCCTGCGGCATCGTTCCGGTGCCGGAACGGGACCTGCCGGTGGAACTCCCCGACGACGTGCGCTTCGACAAGCCCGGCAACCCGCTCGAGCTGCACCCGACCTGGCAGCACGTGCCCTGCCCGAAATGCGCCAAGCCGGCGCGGCGCGAGACCGACACCTTCGACACCTTCGTCGATTCGTCGTGGTACTTCGCCCGCTTCTGCTCGCCGCGCAGCGACGCGCCGGTCGAGCGGGCGGCGGTCGACTACTGGCTGCCGGTCGACCAGTATATCGGCGGCATCGAGCACGCGATCCTGCACCTCCTTTATTCGCGCTTCTTCACCCGGGCGCTGAAGCGCTGCGGCTATGTCGGCATCGACGAGCCGTTCGCCGGGCTGTTCACCCAGGGCATGATCTGCCACGAGACCTACCGCGACCAGGCCGGCAACTGGCTCTTCCCCGAGGAGGTGAGCAAGGACGCGGCCGGCAACGCGCGCGCCCTCGACGGCCGGCCGCTGACCATCGGCCGCGTCGAGAAGATGTCGAAGTCGAAGAAGAACGTGGTCGGGCTCGACGAGATCCGCGAGCAGTACGGCATCGACACCGCGCGCTGGTTCATGCTCTCCGACAGCCCGCCCGAGCGCGACATGGAATGGACCGCCGCCGGCATCGAGGGGGCCTGGCGCTTCGCCCAGCGGCTGTGGCGCATGGTCAGCGAGGCCGCGCCGGCGCTGCCGCCGCCCGGCGCGCCGATTCCCAACGATCTCGGCGGGCCGGCGCGCGAGCTCAGGCGCAGCGTGCACAAGACCATCCGCGACGTCACCGACGACGTCGAGCGCTTCCATTTCAACCGCGCCGTCGCCCGGCTCTACGAGCTCGCCAACGCGACCGGCGCCTTCGCCCCGGGCGCGCCGGGCGACCAGGCCGCGCTGCGCGAGGCGCTCGAGACGCTGGTCAAGCTGATCGGCCCGATGATGCCCCATCTCGGCGAGGAGGCGTGGCAGACGCTGGGCCACGCCACCCTGCTCGCCGACCAGCCCTGGCCCGAGGCCGACGCCGGGCTCGCCCGTGACGACGTCGTCACCATCGCGGTGCAGGTCTCGGGCAAGCTCAGGGCGACGCTCGAATGCGCGCGCGACACCGACCAGGAGACGCTGCGGAAGGTGGCGCTCGCCAACGACAACGTGCAGCGCGCGATCGCCGGCAAGCCGGTGCGCAAGGTGATCGTCGTGCCCAACCGGATCGTCAATGTGGTGGTCTAGGGCGATCGCCCTGCTGCTTGCCGCCGCGCTGCTGGGCGGCTGCGGGTTCCAGCCCCTCTACAAGCGCGACGCGGCCCGCCGCACCGTGCCGGAGATGGGCGCCATCCGCATCGACGCCGCCGAGGACCGGCTGACCCAGCTGGTGCGCAACCAGCTGCTCGACAGCCTGACGCCGCAGGGCTCGCCGGCGGCGCCGCTCTACCGGCTGACCCTGCATGCGCTGGAACGCCAGAGCGGCGTCCTGGTCACCCGCTCCGACACGACGACGCGGTACAACCTGCTGGTGGTCGGCAGCTACGAGCTGCGCGACGCGCGCAGCGGCGACATGCTGCTCAACGGGCAGGCAAGCTCGTTTGCCGCCTACAACGTGCTGCGGGCCGAGTACACCAACC
Organism: uncultured Rhodospirillaceae bacterium; assembly: GCA_964442055.1. Taxonomy (GTDB): domain Bacteria; phylum Pseudomonadota; class Alphaproteobacteria; order Ferrovibrionales; family Ferrovibrionaceae; genus CAYTWJ01. Next base: position 3,630 of record CAYTWJ010000067.1, read on the forward strand.
TGGTCGCCGAGCGCGACGCGCGCGAGCGGGCGGCGCGGGACATCGGCGAGCAGATTCATCTGCAGATCGCGCTCTTCTTCGACCGGCGCGCCGCCGCCAAGCCCTGAGCGGCCCGTTGAAGCTCGCCGGGCGCAACGCCGAAGCCTTTCTGCGGGAGCCCGATCCGGCCATCCGCGCCGTGCTGCTGTTCGGCCCCGACGCCGGCCTGGTGCGCGAGCGCGCGCTGGCGCTGGCGCGCCGCGTCGTGCCCGATCTCGCCGATCCGTTCCGCGTCGCCGAGCTCTCCGGCGCGGCGCTGGCCGAGGATCCGGCGCGTCTCGCCGACGAGGCCGCGGCGATCGCCTTCACCGGCGGCCGGCGGGTGGTGCGCGTCGTCGATGCCGGCGACCGCGTGGCGAAGACCTTCGAAGCCTTCCTCGCCGCGCCGCTCGGCGATGCGCTGGTCGTGGTCGAAGCGGGCGAGCTCGGCCCGCGCTCCTCGCTCAGGCTGGCCTTCGAAGAGGCGGAAGGCGCCGCCGCGATCGGCTGCTACGGCGACGACGAGGGCGCGCTGGAGGCGGTCATCGTGCGCACGCTCAAAGGGCTCGGCCTCGACATCGCCCCGGACGCGCTCGACTATCTCAAGGACAATCTCGGCGCGGACCGCCTGCTGACGCTGAGCGAGCTCGAGAAGCTCGCGCTCCATGTCGGCGCCGGCGGCCGCGTGCGCATCGAGGATTGCCTGGCCTGCGTCGGCGACAGCGCGGCGCTCAACCTCGACGACGTGGTCTACGCCGCCGCCAGCGGCGAGATCGCGGCGATGGACCGCGCGCTCGGGCGCAGCCTGATGGCCGGCGACGCGCCGGTCAGCATCGTCCGCGCCGCCCAGCGCCACCTGCAGCGGCTGCATTTCGTCGCCGGCGTGCGCGAGCGCGGCGGCGATGTCGAGTCGGCGCTCAAGCGCCAGCGCCTGCATTTCCGCCGCGTCGCCGCGTTTCGCGGCCAGCTCGGCCGCTGGCCGCTCGCGCACATCGTCCGCGCGCTCGACCTGCTCACCGAGGCCGAGCGCAACTGCAAGACGACCGGCATGCCCGACGAGGCGATCTGCCGCCAGGTCTTGCTGCGCATCGCCAGTGCGGCGCGCGGCCGCTGACGCTCAGGCGCTGGGGTGGCGGATGACGTTGGACGGCGGCGCGTCTTCCGTCGCGGCCGGGGCGTTGGAAACTTCCTGCAGGTTCGGCCGGCGCGCGGCTTCGGTCGGGCGCAGCAGCCGCTTGCAGAGGTCGTCGAGCTGTTCGAGCGAGCGGTAGCCGATCCGCACCTCGCCGCCCCGCGCCTCGCCGCGCCAGGCGATGTCGACCTTCAGGCCGAGCGCCCCTGAAAGGTCGCGCTCCAGCGCCAGCGTGTCCGCATCCTTGCCGCGCCGCGCCGGCGGCTTGCGCCGCGGCTTGGCTTCGGCGGCGAGGCTTTCCGCCTGGCGGACGGTGAGCTTGCTGTCGAGGATCTGGCGCGCCAGCGCTTCCGGGTCGCTGGCGTTGACGAGGGCGCGTGCATGGCCCGCCGTCAACTGGCCGTCCTCGATCATCGCCTGGACCACCGCCGGCAGCGCGAGCAGCCGCAGCGTGTTGGCGATATGGCTGCGGCTCTTGCCGAGCGCGGCGGCGAGCTCTTCCTGGGTATGGGCGAACTCGTCGATCAGCCGGCGGTAGCCCTGCGCCTCCTCGATGGCGTTCAGGTCCTGGCGCTGGATGTTCTCGACCAGGGCGAGCTCGAGCGCCTCCGCATCGCTCAGGTCCTTGATGACCACCGGGACCTGGTGCAGCTGGGCGCGCTGGGCGGCGCGCCAGCGCCGCTCGCCGGCGATGATCTCGTAGAGATTGGCGGCGGCCGCCCGGCGCACCAGGATCGGCTGCAGCACGCCCTTGGCGCGGATCGAGTCGGCGAGCTGCCTCAGCGCCTCGTCGTCGAAGCGGTGGCGCGGCTGGAAGCGGTTGGGCTGCAGCTGCTCGATCGGCACTTCCTTCGCGCCCCGCACGCGGTCGAGCGCCGCATAGTCCTCGGCCGCGTCGTCGCCGAGCAGCGCCGCCAGGCCGCGGCCGAGCCCCTTGCGCTTTGCCGGGTCGTCGATCATGCGGCGCGCAGGCTCCGTTCGCGGCGGATCACCTCGCTCGCCAGCCGCATGTAGGCCTCGCTGCCGGCGCAGCGGTGGTCGTAGAGCAGCGCCGGCTTGCCGTGGCTCGGCGCCTCGGAGATGCGCACGTTGCGCGGGATCACCGTGTTGTAGACCTTGTCGCCGAGATGGCCTCGCACGTCGCGCGCCACCTGGTCGGATAGGTTGTTGCGGCGGTCGAACATGGTCAGCACCACGCCCTGGATCTCGAGCTCGGGGTTGAGCGTGCCGCGCACCCGCTCGATGGTGCGGATGAGCTGGCTCAGCCCCTCGAGGGCGAAGAACTCGCACTGCAGCGGCACCAGGACCGCGTTGGCCGCGACCAGCGCGTTGACGGTCAGGAGCGAGAGCGACGGCGGGCAGTCGATGAGGACATGGTCGTAATCGAGGCGGGTATTGGCGATGGCTTCGCGCAACCGGTGGCTGCGGCGGGGCTGGTCGATCAGCTCGAGCTCGGCGCCGGACAGATCGACCGTCGCCGGCACGATATGCAGCCCCGGAATGCCGCTTTCGACGATCGCCGCCCCGATCGGCGCGTCGCCGAGCAGCACCTGGTAGGTGCTGATCTCGCGGGCGCCGCGGTCGATGCCCAAGCCGGTCGAGGCGTTGCCCTGCGGATCGATGTCGATGATCAGCACCTGCTCGCCGACGGCGGCCAGCGCGGTGGCGAGATTGATGGCGGTGGTGGTCTTGCCGACCCCGCCCTTCTGGTTCGCCAAGGCAAGGACGCGCGGCTGGCGGCGCGGCGGGGCGGCTTCGATCAGGCGGGCGGGCTCAAACACGTCGGCACTCCCTCAAACGCAGAACCACCCCTGCCGGATTCGACCGGCTGACCAAGCGTTCGGCCTGCATATTCCAACATTTCGCAGCCTCGGTCAATTCGCGCTCAACATCTTGTCCCTTGAGGAACAGGCAGACCGTTCCGGGGCGCAGGAATGGCGCCGCAAGCTCAAGCAGCCTGGACAAGGGCGCCAGCGCCCTCGCCGTCACCACGTCGGCAGCCAGCGGCGGCGCGGCTTCGATGCGGCAGCGATGGACCATCACCTTGGTGCCGGTCGTTCGCGCGGCTTCCTGCAGGAAGGCGCATTTGCGGCCGTCGCTCTCGATCAGATGCATCTCGGGCGCGCCCATGATCGCCAGCACCAGGCCGGGGAAGCCGGCGCCCGAGCCGAGATCGACCCAGACACGCGCCCCCGGCGGCGCCAGAGGCCAGAGCTGCGCCGAATCGAGAAAATGCCGCCGCCACATGTCGGCCAGGCTGTCGGCGGCGACCAGGTTGATCGCCTTCTGCCACTTGACCAGCAGCGCCGCGAAGGCTTCGAGCCGCGCCAGTGTTTCACGTGAAACACCAGTCGCCGCGCGGAACCCTTCGGGCCCGAGCGGCGCGGCCGAGGGCTCAGGCGCCTTGGCGGCGGTCATCCTGGCGCCGGACATGGCCGAGCAGCGCGGTCAGCGCCGCCGGGGTGATGCCGGGAATGCGCGCCGCCTGGCCGAGCGTCGCCGGGCGGATGCGGACGAGCTTCTCGCGGCACTCGGCCGACAAGCCGGCAATCGCCGCATAGTCGAGCTCGGCCGGCAGCGCCAGCGCCTCGTCGCGGCGGAACGCCAGGATGTCGGCCTCCTGCCGCTCCATGTAGCCGGCATAGCGGGCGTCGATCTCGAGCTGCTCGCCTATCGCCGGCGGGAACTCAGGCAGCTCGGGCCAGATGGTCCGCAGCCGCGCCACTGTCATGTCGGGTGCGGCAAGCAGGTCGGCGGCCGAACGGCGGACGCCGTCCTGATTGACCGGGTAGCCCCGCTTGGCCAGTTGCGCCGGCGAGGCCTTGAGCCGGCGCAAGAGTGCCCGCGCCTCGGCGAGCGCCCGGCTCTTTTCCGCGAACCGCGCGCGGCGCTCGGCACCGACGCAGCCGAGCGCGACGCCTTTGGCCGTCAGGCGCTCATCGGCGTTGTCGGCGCGCAGGCTTAGCCGGTATTCCGCCCGGCTGGTGAACATGCGGTAGGGCTCGCAAGTGCCCAGCGTCACCAGATCGTCGATCAGCACGCCGATATAGGCCTCGGCGCGGTCGAGCACGAGCGGCGCCGAGCCGGCGGCCGACAGGGCCGCGTTGAGCCCGGCCATCAGCCCTTGCGCCGCCGCCTCCTCGTAGCCGGTGGTGCCGTTGATCTGGCCGGCGAAATAGAGGCCGCGCACGCGCTTGGTCTCGAGCGTCGCGTAAAGCTCGCGCGGATCGACGAAATCGTACTCGATGGCGTAGCCCGGCCGCAGCATCGCCGCCCGCTCGAGGCCGGGAATGGTCCGCAGCAGCTCAAGCTGCACGTCGCACGGCAGCGAGGTCGAGATGCCGTTGGGATAGACCGTCGGGTCCTCCAGCCCCTCCGGCTCGAGGAAGATCTGGTGGCGCTGGCGCTGGCCGAAGCGCACCACCTTGTCCTCGATCGACGGACAGTAGCGGGGCCCGGCCGATTCGATCTGCCCCGAATACATCGGCGCCCGGTGCAGGTTGGCGCGGATCAGCTCGTGCCCCGCCGGCGAGGTATGGGTGATGTGGCAATCGACCTGCGGGGTGGCGATGCGCTCGGTCAGGAACGAGAACGGCACCGGCGGATCGTCGCCGGTTTGGCGCTCCAGGCCCGCCCAGTCGATGGTCCGGCCATCGAGGCGCGGCGGCGTCCCGGTCTTCAGCCGCCCGAGCGCGAAGCCGCAGCGCGCCAGGGTGTGCGCGAGCCCGACCGCCGGCGCCTCACCCACCCGGCCGGCGGCGATCTTCTCCTCGCCGATGTGCATGAGGCCGCGCAGGAAGGTGCCGGTGGTCAGAACGGTGCGGCCGCAAGACAGCCGCGAGCCGTCGGCCAGGACCACGCCGGCGACCGCGCCGTCCCGGATATCCAGGTCCTCGACTGCGGCGGCGCGGACCTCTAGATCGGGCTGCGCCGCCAGCGCCGCTTGCATCGCCTGGCGGTAAAGCTTGCGGTCGGCCTGCGCCCGGGGCCCGCGCACGGCGGGGCCCTTGCTGCGGTTGAGCAGACGGAACTGGATGCCGGCGGCATCGGCGACCCGCCCCATCAGGCCGTCGAGGGCGTCGATTTCACGGACCAGATGCCCCTTCCCCAGTCCGCCGATCGCCGGGTTGCAGGACATTTCGCCGATGGTCTCAAGCCGGTGGGTGAGCAGAAGCGTCCGCGCGCCCGAACGGGCGGCTGCGGCGGCCGCTTCGCAGCCCGCATGGCCGCCGCCAACCACGATGACGTCGTATGCCGGCATGGCGCGCAATCTAGGGACGGTCCCCGATGCTGTCAAAAGCCGGCCGATGTTTCACGTGAAACATGGCTCACTTGCCGATACAGAAGTCGCTGAAGACGACATCGAGGATGTCCTCGACATCGACCCGGCCGGTGATGCGGCCCAATGCCCGCGCCGCCAGCCGCACGTCCTCGGCCGCGAGCTCCGCCGCGCCTGAGCGGGACCGCTCCAGTGCCGCCACGCATTCCTCAACGGCGCCGCGGTGGCGGGCGCGGGTAATCGTCGCGCCGCCACCGGCTTCGAGCCGTTTCGCCACCTCGGCCGACAAGGCATCGAGGAAGCGGTCGAAGCCCGCTCCGGTGCGGACCGAGATCGGGCAAAATAGGCGCCCGCCGCCGTCGGCCGGGAGCCCGCCCGCCAGCAGGTCGGTCTTATTGACGACCAGGATCGCATCGTCGTCCCACAGTGCCGCCGTCTCGGGCGGCAGGGCCGGCCAGTCGGCAGCGTCCGCCATCAGTATCTTGAGGTCGGCCCGGGCGGCCCGCGCCCGCGCCCGCCGCACGCCTTCGCTCTCGACGGCGTCCTCGGTCGCCCGTAGCCCCGCCGTGTCCGCGACCGTGACTGGCAAGCCGTCGAGGTCGAGATGCACCTCGATCACGTCGCGGGTGGTGCCGGCGGTGGCCGCGACGATAGCCACGTCGCGCTTGGCCAAGGCATTGAGCAGGCTCGATTTCCCAACGTTCGGCGGGCCCAGGATCGCAACCGAGCAGCCGTCGCGCAGCCGCTCGCCGCGGCGGCCGTCGGCCAAGTGCCCTCGCATTTCGGCGATCAGCCTTTCGACGCGGGGTGTCACGGCCGCCGCCAACCCGCCTGGCAGATCCTCATCGGGGAAATCGATGTCGGCCTCGAGATGGGCGAGAATGCCGATCAGCTCGGCGCGCCAGCTTTCGTAGAGACCGCCCAAGGCCCCGTCCAGCTGGCGCAAGGCCTGCCGGCGCTGCGCCGCCGTTTCCGCGGCGACCAGGTCCGCCAGGCCCTCCGCCTGGGTCAGGTCGAGCTTGCCGTTGAGGAAGGCGCGGCGGCTGAACTCGCCGGCGTCGGCCGGCCGCAAGCCGGGCGTGGCGGCCAGCGCCTCGATCACCGCGGCGACGACCGCTCGGCCACCGTGCAGATGAAGCTCCGCCACGTCCTCGCCGGTGAAGCTCGCCGGCGCCGGAAACCAGAGCAGCAGGCCGCGATCGATTTCCTCGTCGCCGGCGGCGAAGCGCGCCAGCGTCGCCCGCCGCGCCAGCGGCAAGGGCCGGCCGGTCAGCCGCCGCACCGCCTCGCCGGCCGCCGGCCCGGAGACGCGCACCACGGCGACGCCGGCACGCCCCGGCGCGGTCGCCAGCGCGAAGACTGTATCGCCTTTATTACGAAATATGGCTGTTGTTCCGCGATTTATACACGAGGGCCGCGGCCGAGACTATTCCTTGCCGGTCTTGCCCTTGCCCGCCGCTTCGGCGGCGCCGGCCAGATGCGACCAGAACATCCGCTGCATCTGCTCGAGCCCTTGCATCCCCACCGGCAGCCAGGTCTTGATCAGCGTTTCCGGGTCGGTGGCGAGCAGGGCCTGGCGCACGCGCTCCTCGATCTCGGCCATGACCGCCTTCTGCATCGGCTGCACGTCGGGCAAGCCCAAGAAAATCCTTGCCTCCTCGGGCGTGCAGTCAATATCGATGGTGACCTTCATCGCCTTCGCCCCCGCCGCCTGTCCGGCAGTTCAAACTAGGCGATGCGATCCGCCGAGGCAACGCGGCGGCATGCGAAGGACCGGACGATGACCGCGCCCCAGCGCAACCTGCTCGACCGCGAGACCAGCCCCTACCTGCTGCAGCATCGCGGCAACCCGGTCCACTGGCGCCCCTGGGGCCCCGAGGCGCTGGCCGAGGCGAGGGCGGCGAACAAGCCGGTGCTGCTCAGCGTCGGCTATGCCGCCTGCCACTGGTGCCACGTGATGGCGCACGAGAGCTTCGAGGACCCCGAGACGGCGGCGGTGATGAACGAGCTCTTCGTCAACATCAAGGTCGACCGCGAGGAACGCCCCGACATCGACACCATCTACCAGAGCGCGCTCGCGCTCCTCGGCGAGAACGGCGGCTGGCCCTTGACCATGTTCCTCACCGCCGACGGCGAGCCCTTCTGGGGCGGCACCTACTTTCCGCCCGAGCCGAGCTACGGCCGCCCCGGCTTTCGCGACGTGCTGCGCCGGGTCGCCGAGGTTTATCGTTCCGAGCCGGCAACGATCGCCACCAACCGCGCGGCCTTGATGGACGCGCTCGCCAAGCTCGGCCTGCCGCAAGGCGCCGCGCCCGCCTTGTCGGTCGCCGCCCTCGACGGCATCGCGCAGCGTCTTGAGCGCGAGATCGACCGAGTCAACGGCGGCATCGGCGGCGCGCCGAAATTCCCCAACCCGACCATCCTCGAATTGCTGTGGCGCGCCTGGCGGCGCAGCGGGACGGCGTCCTGCCGCGACGCCGTCATGCTCACGCTCGACCGCATGAGCCAGGGCGGCATCTACGACCATCTCGGCGGCGGCTATGCGCGCTACGCCACCGACGTGCGCTGGCTGGTGCCGCATTTCGAGAAGATGCTCTACGACAACGCCCAGCTCCTCGAGCTGCTCG
>CAYTWJ010000068.1:0-11640 GCA_964442055.1 uncultured Rhodospirillaceae bacterium
AGGACGCCGCCACCGCCGAGATCAGCCGCGCCCAGGTCTGGCAATGGATCCACCACAAGGCCAGGCTCGCCGACGGCCGCACCGTCGACGCGCCGCTGTGCCGGCAGATCATCGCCGAGGAGCTGGAAAAGACCGGCGCCCTGGTCGGCGACGTGCGCTTCCGCGCCGGCCGCTACCAGGACGCGGCCCGGCTGATGCGCGACCTGATCGAGGCGCGCGAATTCGCCGAGTTCCTCACGCTGCCGGCCTACGAGCGCGTGGTCGCCGAGGGCGGCTGAGCCGGCCCCGGCCCGCGGGCGGCAAGGGCGGGGGGCGGGACCGGGAGGTTCCCGCCCCTTCGTGTTTTCCCGAGGGCGCGCGGCAGAAAGACAAGGGGCAGGCCGGAGCCTGCCCCTTCATTTTGTGCATCTTGGCCGCCCGAAGGCGGCCTCAGCTTGTTAACGGAGGGACCACGAAACCCTATCGGCTAAAATAGTGCGTAATCCCTATGCCAATCGTATAAATGTCGAGGCGGTTGTCAAGGGAGGAGATTATGCGCGCGCCATATCGCCTCGGCATTGATATCGGAACGAATTCCCTCGGCTGGTGCGTTTTCGACCTTGACCGCGCCGGCCGGCCCGGCGGTATCCGGCGCATGGGCGTGCGCATTTTCACCGACGGCCGCGACCCGCAGAAAGGCACCTCGCTCGCCGCCGACCGGCGCTTGCCGCGCCAACAGCGCCGCCGCCGCGACCGCTATCTCGACCGCCGCGCCGACCTGATCCGGGCGCTGGTGCGCCATGGCCTGATGCCGGCGGACGACGCCGAGCGCAAGAAGCTCGAATCGCTCGACCCCTACGAGCTCCGCGCGCGCGGCCTCGACGAGGCGCTGCCGCTCCATCATCTCGGGCGGGCCATCTTCCACCTCAATCAGCGCCGCGGGTTCAGGAGCAGCCGCAAGACCGAGCGCGGCGGCGACGAAAAGGCCGCCAAGGAAGCCGAAGGCATGAAGGGCGCGATCCGCTCGCTCGAGGCGAAGCTCGACGGCCGCACGCCGGGCCTGCGCACGCTCGGCGAATACCTGTGGGTGAACTTCCGCAAGGATCGCTCGGTGCGCGGCAGCAAGGATGGCTCGGTCCAGGCCATGTCCGCCGTGCGGGCGCGCCCGCGGGTGGTCAAGGGCAAGAACGCCTACGACCTCTATTACTCGCGCGCCATGTTCGAACGCGAGTTCGCCGCGCTGTGGGCGGCCCAGGCGAAGTTTCACCCTGAGCTGACCGACGCGATGCGCGACGAGATCGCCGACATCGTGTTCTTCCAGCGCAAGCTGCTGCCGGTCGATCCCGGTCCCTGCACCTTCGAGGAGGGCGAGCCGCGCGCGCCGCTGGCGCTGCCCATCCAGCAGGACTTCCGCATCCTTCAGGAGCTGGCGAATCTCGAGCTCGTCGAGCGCACGACCCAGAAAGGCCGACGGCTCACCCGGGCCGAGCGCGACCGGCTCTACGACGCGCTGAAACGCAAGGATAAGGTCACGTTCGACTCCATCCGGAAGACAGTCCTGAAAATCGGCGACGGCTGGACCTTCAACCTCGAGGACGAGCGCCGCAAGGATCTCAAGGGCGACGCCATTTCGGCGCAGCTCGGGCACAAGAAATGCTTCGGCGACGCTTGGTTCGATCTGCCCGAAGAGCGCCAGACCGGGACCGTCGGCGTCTTGCTGGACGAGGAGGACGAGGAGGCGCTGATCGCCCGGGCGACGACCTATTGGGGCCTCGCCGAAGCCAATGCCAAGGCCGTGGCGGCGGTGCGCCTGCCCGAAGGCCTCGGCCGCCTCAGCCTCAAGGCATTGCGCAACATCGTGCCGCTGCTGCGCGATGGCGTGGCGGAGGATGGCGGCTTGCTCGGCTATGCCGAGGCCGCCGAACGGGCCGGCTACCACCACTCCGATTTCCGCACCGGCGAGATCATGGATGCGCTGCCCTATTACGGGCAGGTCCTGTCGCGCTACACGGCGCCGGTGCGCAGCCCCTCGGCGCCCGCGGACGAACGGCGCCACGGCCGCATCGCCAACCCGACCGTGCACATCGCCCTCAACGAGACGCGGAAGCTGATCAACGGCCTGATCGGCCGCTACGGCCATCCCGAGAGCGTCGTCGTCGAGCTGGCGCGCGACCTGAAGCTGAACAAGGAGCAGAAGGACGACATCCGCAGGCAGCAGGCCGAGAACCAGAGGAAGAACGACGAGCGCCGGGCAAAGCTCGCGGAAATCGGCGAGGCCGGCCGCACCGACGGCATCCTGCGGCTGCGCCTGTGGGAGGAGCTGAACCCGGCCGAGCCGCACAACCGCCGCTGCGTCTATACCGGCGAGGCGATTTCAATCCGCCGCCTGTTCAGCGACGAGGTTGAGATCGAGCACATCCTTCCCTTCAAACAGTTCCTCGACGACAGCCCGGCCAACCTCACCGTCTCGCTGCGCCGGGCCAACCGCGACAAGGGCAACCGCACGCCTTGGGAAGCCTTCCACGCCGATCCCAACTACGACTGGCCGGCGATCATGGCCCGCGTGGCCGACCTGCCGAAGAACAAGCGCTGGCGCTTCCGCGAGGATGCGCCGGACATCGTGCGCGACAAGGCGCGCCGGGCGCTGCTGCGCGAGCGCAATGAGCTCCCCCCCGACGTGCTGAAGGAGATCGAGGCGGCCGGCGCCTTCCTCGGCCGCCAACTCATCGACACCGCCTATCTGGCGCGGCTGGTGCGGCAGTATCTCTGGAACGCCTGCAACCCCAACCAGGTCCGGGTGACGCCGGGGACGCTCACCGGTCTTCTGCGGCGCAAGTGGGGCCTGAACCGGTTGCTCTATGGCAACCGGCCCGATCCCGAGGAGGGCGGCGAGGCGGGCGCGACGCTTGCCAAGCGGCGCGACAACCATCTGCATCATGCGATCGACGCCTTCGTGATCGGGGTCACCGGGCGCGGCATGCTGCAACAGGTCAGCACCGCCGCCGACCAGGTCCGTGATCGCCTTATCGACGACATGCCCGAGCCTTGGGAGGGCTTCCGCGAGCAGCTCGCCGAGCGTCTGGGCCGCATCGTCGTGTCCTACCGGCCCGACCATGGCAAGGCCGGTCGCCTGCACGAGGAAACGGCCTACGGCATCGTCGCCGATCCCGCGAAGGAAGGCGGCGCGACGCTGGTCTACCGCAAGGCCCTGGTCGACTTGAACGCCAACGAGATCGAGCGTATCCGCGACCGGGCGCTGCGCGAGCATGTCAAGGCCGAGGTCGCGCCCGAAGGCAAGGGGGCGAAGGAGATCAAGGAGGCCCTCGCCGCCTTCGCCGACAGGCACGGCATCCGCCGCGTGCGGCTGCTCAAGACCGAGGAAGGCTTCATCCCGATCAACGGGGGGAACGGCGCGCCGTACAAGGCACTTGTCGCCGGCACCAACCATTGCATTGAGATTTTTGCTCTGCCTGACGGACGCTGGGCCGGCGAAGGAATCAGCATTTTCGACTCTAATCGGAATGGGCACAGCCCCCTGTGGCGCCGCGCCCATGTTGATGCCCGCTTGGTCATGCGCGTACACAAGGGCGATCTCCTGCGGCTCGAACACGGCGGATCGGACCGCGTTATGCGCGTGGTTCAACTCGAAGCAAGCAACAACCGGATCAAGTTGGCGGAGCATCATGAGGGCGGCAAGCTGCAAGAGCGACACGACGACAAGGACGACCCATTCCGCTGGCTGATGGCTTCGTACAACACGCTGAAGGAGCGGCGCGCGCGCAAGGTTACGGTGGACGTTCTGGGCCGGGTCAACGACCCCGGCTTCAAGTCGTGATCGGCCGCGTCGTCGAGATCGGCGAGGACGGCCGGCATCTCGCCGTCGATCGCGGCTTCATGGCGGTCAGCGCCGACGGGGCCGAGATCGGCCGCGTGCCGCTCGACGACATCGGCGTCGTCATCGCCAACGCGCACGGCATCACCTACAGCAACAACCTGCTGGTGAAGCTGGCCGAGCGGGGCGCCGGCGTGGTCTTGTGCGGCGCCAACCACAGCCCGGTCGCCTGGCTGTGGCCGCTGGTCGGGCACCACGCGCAAGCGGGAAGGATGCGGGCGCAGATCGAGGCCGCGCGGCCGCTCGGCAAGCGGCTGTGGCAGCTGCTCGTGCAGGCCAAGGTCCAGCAGCAGGGCGCGGCGCTGGCCGCACTCGGCCGGCCGGCTGGCGGGTTCTGCCTGCTCGCGCGCCAGGTGCGCTCGGGCGACCCCGACAACATCGAGGCGCAGGCGGCGCGCCGCTACTGGCCGCTGCTGTTCGGCCCCGATTTCCGCCGCGACCGGAACCTGCCGGGCGTCAACGCGCTGCTGAATTACGGCTACACCGTGCTGCGCGCCGCGACCGCGCGGGCCGTGGTGGCGGCGGGCCTGCATCCCTCGCTCGGCGTGCACCACCGCAACCGCGCCGATGCGTTCTGCCTGGTCGACGATTTGATGGAGCCGTTCCGGCCCCTGGTCGATCTCGCGGTCGCGCGCCTGCACGGGCATGGCGTAGCCGAGGTGACGCGCGAGGCCAAGCGGACGCTCGCCGGCGTGACCGCATTGGACATGCGAACCCAGCAAGGCACGACGCCGCTTGCGACCTGCCTCGAACGGCTGGCCACGTCGCTCGGCCAGGCGTTCGAGAGTGGCGAAGCGGCACTGGAGCTGCCGCTGGCCCCGTTGCCGCTCGAATTGCCGCCGATCGCGCCGGAATGAGCCGTGGCGCTGAGCGGGTATCGCCTGATGTGGATGATGGTCCTGTTCGACCTGCCGGTGCTGACCAAGAAGGAGCGCAAGGCGGCGACGCGGTTCCGCAAGTTCCTGCTCGACCAGGGCTTCGAGATGTCGCAGTTCTCGGTCTATCTGCGCTTCTGCGCCGGCAAGGAGCAGGCCGAGGTCTACACCCGGCGCGTCGGCGAGAACCTGCCACGCACCGGGAAGGTTCACATCGTCTACTTCACGGACCGGCAGTACGAGAACATCGTCTGTTTCGATGGGAGAAAACGTGAACCCGCGCGCGAGAATCCCAGCCAGTACGCTCTCTTCTGAGGCATCGCCGGCTGGAAAACCGCCCCTGCGGAAAAGAAAAAAGGCCCTGATTCCAAGGCCTTAACAAGGCAAAGACTCTAGCCGATAGGGATTCGTGGTCCAACCGCAACGCGCGCGACGAGCAGATAGACGCGACGGAAACTCTAGCCGATAGGGATTCGTGGTCCAACCGCAACGCACTTGCGGAGCGGGCGCTGGATCACGGCACTCTAGCCGATAGGGATTCGTGGTCCAACCGCAACACGCTGGCCTGGTGCTACAAGGTCAAGCGGACTCTAGCCGATAGGGATTCGTGGTCCAACCGCAACGAGGAGGTCGGGCTCGAGCACGTGCGCGAACTCTAGCCGATAGGGATTCGTGGTCCAACCGCAACCGCTGTGCCTCCCCCAATGACGGGGGAGGCACAGCGGTGCGATCGGCAAGCCGATCGCGTTGCTCGCCAAGGCCCCCTCAGCGCCCCAGCGCCATGGTCGAGGGCAGCCAGAGGGCGAGCGGCGGGAACAGCATCACCAGCCCGAGACCGAGGATCAGCAGCGCCACGTAGGGCATCACCCCGCGCACCACCGTCGCCATCGGCGCCGCGGTGATGCCCTTGATGACGAACAGGTTCATGCCCACCGGCGGCGTGATCAGCGCCAGCTCGAGGTTGATCGTCAGCAGCACGCCGTACCAGACCGGGTTGATGCCGAGATGCTGCATCACCGGCAGCACCAGCGGCGTGGTGACAAGGATGATCGAGATCGTCTCGAGGAACATGCCGAGCACGAAGACCGCCGCCATCACCGCCACCAGAAAGCCGACCTCGCTCACGCCCCAGGCGACAACCAGTTCGACCAGCTCCGCCGGCAGGCGCAGGATGGTCAGCACATGGCCAAACATCGCCGCCGCCGCCAGGATCAGGAACAGCATCGCCGTGGTACGCGCCGTTTCGCGCGCCGCGGCGAACAGCGTCGACGGGTCGAGCGCCCGGTAGGCGAGGCCGGCGATGGCCACGGCGGCGATGGCCCCCACGGCCGCCGCCTCGGTGGCGGTGAAAACGCCGGCGTACATGCCGCCGAGCACCAGCGGCGGCAGCACCAGCGACCACACCGCGCGCCGCAAGTTCGACCAGATCTCGGCCAGGCCGGCGCGCTCGGGCCGCGCCGCGCCGCCGATGAGCAGGCTGTGGCCGACGCAGAAGGCCGCGAACAAGGCGGCGAGCACCAGGCCGGGCACCACCCCGGCGATGAACAGCGCGCCGATCGAGGTGTCGGAGACGACGCCGTAAAGCACCATCGGTCCCGAGGGCGGGATCAGGATGCCGAGCGTGCCGCCGGCGGCGAGCACGCCGTAGGCGGCGTGCGGCCGGTAGCCGTAGCGCAGCATCCGTGGGATCGCCGCCGCGCCGATGGTCAGCGCCGTCGCCACCGACGAGCCCGAGATCGCCGCGAACACCGTGCAGGCCAGCACCGTGGCCACGCCGAGCCCGCCCGGCCAGTGCCGCACCAGGGTATGCGCCAGCGCGTAGAGATCGTCGACCACCTTGGCCCGGATCATCACGTGCGCCATGAAGGCGAAGAGCGGAATGGCGACCAGCAGGTAATTGGAGAGCTTGGCGTAGACCTCGTCGGCCAGGCCGGCGATCCGCCCCTCGGCCAGCACGAGCAGCGCGACCGAGGCGATGCTCAGCCCGGCGAAGAGCGGGATGCCGGTCAGCAGGATGGCCACCAGCCCGACCAGGATCAGCGCGAGGGTCACGCCCGCCCCTCAAGCCCGAGCAGCAGGCGCAGCAGCCGGTTGGCGGCGGCCGCCGCCAGCAGCGCGAAGCCGAGCGGCACCGCCGATTGCGGCAGCCATTCGGGCAGGGCGAGATAGCCGGTCGAGCGGACGCCCATCGTCCAGGAGAAGGCGACCATGTCCCAGCCGGAAACGACGAGCAGCCCGGAGACCGCGACCACCGCCGCCATGCCGGCGACGTCGACGCGGCGGCGCGCCCGGCGGCCGAGCCGCTCGGTGACGAGGTCGATGGTGATGTGCTCGCCGCGCCGCAGCGTCTCGGCGGCGGCGAGCATCACCATCAGGACGACCAGGTAGCTGACCAGCTCGTCGGTCCAGACCTGCGGGCGGTTCCAGACGTAGCGCAGGACCACGCCGTAGCCGACCACCGCCGTCATGACCAGCGTCACGGCGGCGGCGGCGATCTCGCCGGCCACCGCCACGGCACCGACCAGACGCTCCGCCAGCACCAGCGCGCGCCGGCCCGGCGAGCCGTCTCCCGGCCCGCCGTCGCCGCCTTGCACCGCCCGCCCCCGCCCGCGGCCCGCGCGGCGCGCCTAGAGCTTGCCGATCAGCTCGATCAGCCTGGGCGCGTCGGCCGAGGACTTCTTGAACGCCTCGATCACCGGCGGCTGCATCTTCGCCTGCCAGGCCTTGGCTTCGGCCGGCGTCTGCATGTGCAGCACCATGCCCTTGTCGGTGAGCTGCTTGACCGCGTCGGTCGCGCTCGCCTCGGTCGCCGCGATGGCGTCCTGCTCGGCCTTGGCGGTGGCCTTGAGCAGCGCGTCCTTCTCGGCCGCGCCGAGCTTGTCGAACCAGGCCGGGTTGACATACATGTGGAAATAGACGGCGAAGAACGGCGCCACGGTGCCGTATTTCTGCACCTCGTAGAACTTGCGGCTGTAGGCCGCCGAGACGTCGGTCAGGCCGGCGTCGATGACCTTGGTCTGCAGCGCCTGGTAGACCTCCGAGCCCGGCATGGCGGCGGGCGCGGCGCCGACCGCGACAAAGGCCTCGTCGACCAGCTTGCTGAGGCCGCGGATCTTCAGCCCCTTGAAGTCGTCGAGCGTGACCAGCGGCTTGCTGCTGGAGGTGAAGATCGACTGGCGCGTGGTGTAGAACCAGGCGACGTTGCGCACCCCCTTCTCCAGCAGCTTGGCGTCGAGCAGCTTGGCCGCCTCGGAGCCGGGAAATTTCTTCAGCCGCGCGAGATCGGTGATGAAGTAGGGAATGGTGAGGACGTTCATTTCGGGGATGGTGTTGCCCCACTGGAAGTTGACCGACAGCGCCGCCTCGACCTGGCCGCGCGCCACCGCCGGGTGGTTCTGCTCGGGCTTGAAGGCCTGGTTGGCGCCGAGCACCTGCACGTCGATCTTGCCGCCCGAGCGGCGTTCGACGTCGGCCGCCCACTGCTCGACCAGCTTGGCGATATGATGGGCCGGCGGCAGCTGGTGGCTGACCCGCATGACGGTCTGGGCCTCGGCGGCGGTGGCGGCGAAAGCGAAGGCCGCAACGGCCAGCAACAGCTTCTTCATCGGTCTCGTCCTCCTTGTAGATGATCGGATCAATCGCCGGCGGAGCGCCGGCCGGGCGCCTTGGCGCGCCGCGCCAGCAGCCGGCGCGCGAAGTCCTGCTGCTCGGCCTCGCGCCGGCGCAGCGCCGAGAGGCCGACCAGCTCGTTGAACTCGTCGAAGCCGGTCATGCGCGGATGGAAGGCCGCCGTCGTGCCGTCGCGGCGCAAGGTGGCGTAGAGCTCGCGCACCGCGTGGGCGATGGCATAGGTCGCCGATACCGCGAAGGCGACGGCGGCGTAGCCGATCTCCTGCAGCTCGGCCGCGGGCAGCAGCGGCGTCAGCCCGCCGTCGATATTGTTGGCGAGGCAGGGGCCGCCGGCCTCGCGGCAGATGCGGCGCATCTGTTCGGCATTGGTCGGCGCCTCGACGAACAGGAGATCGGCGCCGGCCTCGCGCGCCGCCTGCACGCGCTCGATCGCGTCGTCCAGGCCGTTGACCGCGAGCGCGTCGGTGCGCGCCATGACGACCAGGTCGGGATCGCTGCGCGCATCGAGCGCCGCCTTGATCTTGGCGATGAATTCCTCGAGCGGGACCACCGCCTTGCCGGCCATGTGGCCGCAGCGCTTCGGGAACACCTGGTCCTCGATGAACAGGCCGGCGACGCCGGCCCGCTCGTAGGCGCGCACGGTGCGACGCACGTTGGTGACGTTGCCGTAGCCGGTGTCGGCATCCGCGAAGATCGGCAGGTCGGTGGCCTCGCCGAGGCGGGCATAGTGCGCGGCCATCTCGGTCATGGCGAGCTGCGAGGTATCGGGCTGGCCGAGCAGCGCGGCGGTGGCGCTGTAGCCGCCGCAAGTCACCGCCTGGAAGCCGGCCTGCTCGGCCAAGCGCGCGCCCAGCGCGTCGTGCACGCCCGGCAGAACCAGGATCTCGGGCGCCTCGATCAGGCGCCGGAAGCGCGTCGTTCGACGCATGGCGTCTCCTCCCCGGCCCCCGGCAAGCCGCCGGAGCACGCGCGATGGTGCCCAATTCCGTTCCTCAAGGCAATCAACGGCTTGGGGCGGCCGCGGCGGGTGCGAGTGGAAGAACGGCGGCCAGGCAGCCGGCATAGGCGCCCTGCCACAACCCGAAGAAGACGTAGGGCCCCCAGTCGGGTGTGTCGAACAGCAGCTGCAGCAACGCCCCGCCGGCGGCACCGACCAGAACCGGCAGGGCCAGCCGTCGCCCGTCGCGCAAGGCCGGGACCATGAAGGCAAGCAGGGCCGCAAGGGACCCGCCACCGACCCCGCCGGCGACCGCGCCGGCCAGCCACCAGGAACCCCGGCCAGTCAACGCCGGGCGCGCCTCGAGCCACTCCGCCAGGCCGATCGCCGAGTTGAAGGCGAGATGGTAGCAGCCGGCCGCCGCCAGGGCGAATAGGGGAACGTGTATCGTGCGAAAGAGCCCGAGCCGGCGCAGCGTCACGCCGATCACGATGCCGAAGACCAGGCCCGGCACGGTATCGGCGCCGCGCAGGCCAATGGCAAGGCGGACCGCGAGATCGCGGTCGACGGCATCCGCCAGCGGCACCGACAGCAGCCCCGACGCCAGCCCCAACGCGGCCATCGCCGCGATGGCCCGCGGCCGCGAGCGGAACGGAAAGACGTGAGCCACGGCGAGCGCCCCCTGCCAAAACTGCCCGCCGGAAGGGCAAGGCCGCACGCCAGCATGCGGGCCTCGGCCCGGCGCGGCAAGCCGCGACTGCGCGAACCGCGTTGCCCCGAAAAGCAACGGGCCGGATGCGATCCGGCCCGTCGCCACATGCACCCCGGAGAGGGGCTACTTGCCCTTGACCTCGATCTTACGCAGCTTCTTCTGCGCCTCCGCCGTCTTGGGCAAGGTGATGGTGAGAACGCCGTTCTTGAAGGCGGCCTCGATCTTGTCGGCATCGACGCCTTCGGGCAGGCGGAACGAGCGCTGGAACGAGCCGTAGCGGCGCTCGGAGAGGTAGTAGTCCTTCTTCTTCTCCTCCTTCTCCTCGCTCTTCTCGCCCTTGATGGTGAGAATGTCGTTGCTGAGGGTCAGCTCGATGTCCTTCTCGGCCAACCCGGGCAGTTCGGCGGTGATTTCGAACGCCCTTTCGTTCTCGGCCACGTCCACCGCCGGCGTGGTGATGGCGAAGACTCCGGGCATTCGCCAGACCGGCTCCTCGAACAGGCGCCGGCTCAACGGAAAGAGCGAGAAGCTCGATGCGAAATCCTCGAACAGACGGTCGATTTCCTGACGCAGGCTGACGAGCGGATGCCGGGCAGGCTCAGCCCCCGCCGCGGGCGCAGGCGCTGCCGCCTTCCCCTTGCCTTCGGTCTTTACCGGCACCTTTCCGGTTTGTTCGGCCATCTTGGTCTCTCCATTGCCGTCAGAATCCGTCGCCGCGGGTCGCGCGGCTGGCGAATTAAAAGCCGACCGCAGCGGTTCGCGCTTTGACCTAGAGCAAGCACCGTTGGCCGGGGCGCACCCGGGCCGGCGGCGGCTCAGTTGGCGACCAGGTCGCGGGGGGTGTAGCGGCCGTTGCGGAAGCCGCGGAAGAACTTGCCCACGTCGGGATGATTGACCGGGCCGTTCGCCTCGTCCGGCAGCAGGTTCTGCTCCGAGACGTAGGCGAGGTAGGTGGTTTGCTCGTTCTCCGCCAGCAGGTGGTAGAACGGCTGATCCTTGC
Organism: uncultured Rhodospirillaceae bacterium; assembly: GCA_964442055.1. Lineage (GTDB taxonomy): Bacteria > Pseudomonadota > Alphaproteobacteria > Ferrovibrionales > Ferrovibrionaceae > CAYTWJ01. Next base: position 11,026 of record CAYTWJ010000068.1, read on the forward strand.
TCGGCCGCACTTCCGGCGGGATCGACAACCACCATTCCTCGGTATTGTTGAAGGTCGGGTCGACATTGAAGATCACGCCACGGAACGGGAACAGCCGGTGGCGCACGACTTGGCCGATGGCGAACTTGGCGTGGCGGTCGATCCGGGGCACGGGGAACCTCTGCACGATTTAGCTTGGCGGCGAGGCCGGCGCTGTCAAGGGCCGACCGGTTCCGCGGCCATCCGCTGTCGATCGGACAGCGGGCGCCAAGGGCGGCAACGCGCCCTGAGCGAGGCGACCGAGGGCGGCGGGACCGGATTCCGCCGCCCCCGCCCCATCAGCGGAAGTTCGATGCCTTCAGATAGTCGAAGGCGCTGCCGATCAGCGCCGGCGCGTAGAGAGCGCTGGCTTCGTCGGGCGTCAGGCGCAGTTGCTGCGACGGGCCGTTCGCCGCGCCGATTACCACCGAGTCGAGGGCATTGACCAGCAGGATGCGCTCGCTCTGGCCGTCGTAGCGCCGCTCGAAGGCGACCACGTGCCCGCCCGAGCGGTCAGCCGCCGGCAGCAGCGTGCAGACATAGCGCGCGCCGTCGGCGCAGCCGGCCACCGTGCCGCGGATGCCGAGCGTGCCCGAG